>NZ_NXLN01000049.1:0-4368 GCF_003364135.1 Helicobacter sp. MIT 01-3238 | reverse complement strand
AAGAGATGCTTTGAAATCGATTGATTGGGTAAAGGTTAGCTTTTTAGGCACAAATTCTAGCTTGAATTTGCGAACTTCGCTAATTGAGGAGGCGTTAATAGATAGGGGGTTTTGTGATAAGCGTTAAGCCCTAAAATCAAACGAAAAATAGTGGATAAAAAGTCCAAAATCCAAGCCCAAAGCCCAAAATAAATCAAAAGCAAAATATGCAAAATCAAAAAAATACCAAAAATCATAAAATCAGCCACTAAAAAACAAGACTTAAAAAAATCACAAAAATCTAAAAATTCACACTCACACCACTTCTAATCCCAACAAATTCATTTCTTTGGTATGAGAGCTGTTTGCCATAAGTCCATTTGTGTGGCGTGAAAAGATTGTGATACCACGCGCCCTCTACAAAAATATCAACATTTTTATACACGCTTATGCCTAGAAAAACTGCTAGTTTGCTATCGTATCCGCGATTATTTTTGATGATGTCGTAGTATAGTGCATGCTCTGCTATTAGCCTTGCTCTAGGGATTTTGGCGATGAAGCCATTTTTTATCGCTAGGGCAGGGTTGTGGATAATATCATAGCGATAGCTAAAAAATGGTAGCGTGAAAAATGCGATTTTACCTATGTATGCTCCAAACCCCACTCCCAAATCCACATTTGGATATAGCCTTGTTTGGTAGTTTGGCTCTTTTGAGTAGGTTTTGGTGTTTTTATCGTAGTTGTATAGATTTGGGTAAAAAGAAATGTTTATTAGCTTTGAGAGTGAGCGAGTGCGAGCAAAGTCGTTGATAGAGTGCAAGTGTAGAAGTTCTATTTTTGATAAAAAGGCTTTTGCATAAGTGTTGTGATTTAGCACCGCTAGCCCTGCTTGCAGAGATAAAAGCCTAGATTCTATAAATTCTTTATAAGAATTATCCGCGTTTTTTATGCTAGAGTAGATTGGATAAAAAGATAAAAACGCCATATTTGGATAATCATACCCCATAGAAATTTTTGAGTTTTTATAAGAATCTAGCACTTCATTTGCTCCAAATTTTTCTACAAAGGCTTTTTTGCGCTCTGGTAGTAGCACTTGTGAGAGGGAGATTTTGCTTTGGGAGTGTAGGTATTGGAGGTATTGAGTAGGCGTGATAAATGGCTTTTTTGAGTGATAAAAATTTGCAGAATCTAGCACACCCAAAATCTTTTCTATACCATTTGTGCAATTATGCCTAATAAATGAATAGCGAATGTCTTTGTCTTTTAGCTCCCACAAATGCAGGGCAAAAAGCTCTAGTTTTTCTTTGCTAGTTTTTACTTCGTAGCGATAGATTGAGCGACTTTCATCGTTTAGATATTCAGCAGAAGTGCTTGAGTATGGCGAGAGTGCGTAATACCCCTTTAGATTCCCTATCAATGCTCTCACATAATCAAGTGGGTTAAACACCTCGCTCATCGTGGCATAGTAGCTCATAGCGTAGTCTTGCGTTTGTCCTTTTTGGCGTGAGAATGGCACTTCATCAAAAACCCTCTGTATGTCTTTTTGCATATTGCCTTGCAAATGTAGATACAAATGTCCCATACTAGAGCCCGGATATATATCACTCTCTGCGGCAAACTCTACAAAGATTTTATCTAATGGCACAATATCTAAAAAGTCCTGCAAATCATAGCATTTGCTTGTGTCTATCATTTCCAAAAACTCTTGGATTTGAGATTTTTCAATGCCATAAATATCTGCATTTTGAGTAATATATCGCTTGATAAATTCCATTCGTGCGGGGTAAGCACACGCGATAGAATCCGTGCTAGAATCACTGCTAGATAGATTTTGTGAAAAAAGTTTTTGTAAAGTTGCTTGGTATTCGCTTTTGGGATTTTTGTAGCCCTTTTTGTCTAAGAAAAACGGAGAGGTTTTGTGGATACTTGAAGTGGATTTGCCATAGTGTAGAAGCGTGCGCCATTGTTTTGTAGCGTGCATTGGTAAGTTTAGTAACGTATCTAGTAGAGGATTTTGGATTTTTGTGCGGGAATCTATGTGATTTTTGAGATTTTGCGTATTTTCTTGGGATAGCTTTTGGCTAGAATCCTGTGATTTATCCAAAGTCTGTGATGAGTAGGCACAAAGGGATTGGCACGCAAGCACAATCCCAAAGAGCCATTTAAGCATTATTGCTAGGGCAGAAAACTATCTTTTTTCAGAGACAGGGATAGTGAAGTTTGGATTGGCGTATTTCCACATACTTCCTGCTGCACCGTCAGTTGTCGAGCCAAAAGTGCCACCCCAGATGATATTTCCCCAAAACCACCCACTAAGTTTGTTTTTGCCTTTGATGATAAATTGCGTATCCTCATAGCCCGGATTATCAGCTGCTAGCACTTTTATGGTAGCACCAGAGCGGCGAGAGATTTTGACTTCGCCCGGTATATTTACCTTTTTGCCCTTTATATCTGCTACGACAGGTTTGCCATTTGAAGTAGATAGGGCTACTTTTTGCTTTGTGCCATTTGAAGTGAGGGCACAACCTGTGAAAAACATAGACGCGGCGAGAAAAGCACTTGAGAAAAGTGCAACTTTTACGATGTTGCTTGTTTTCATAGACGAAAACTCCTTTTTGTTGAGATTTGGAATGCGAAAGAAAGTTTTACAAAAAAAAAAAAAAACACTTAGTAAATGAGGGTAAATAGGAAATTTTGGTGCTATTTTTTAAGGTTTTTAAATTTAGCTTGGAAGCAGGGCTACTAGATAGCCAAAAGGAGCAAAAATGCAGCTAATAGGTGCGAGTTTGGTTTTTGTATGTGATGAGGATTTTACTATCATAAAAAATGGTGGTGTGGTGTTTGAAGATGAGCGGATTCTCGCTGTGGGAGAGTATAAAGAGCTAGAATCCAAGCTAGAATCAAATACAGATTTTAGCGCAAAATCTAGTGAGGATTTTTGCGCAGAGTTTGGGGCAGGGTTTGACGCAAAATCTAGCATAAAATCTAGCGCGGATTTTGGCAAAGGCTTTGGCGAGATTAGCAGGCATTGTTTGGATTCTAGTTTTGATAGGGACTTTGCGCTAGATTTTGCCAAAAGGCAAAAAAATAAAAAAAAGGCTAAAAAGCCTATAAAAAAGCAGTTTTTTAGCGACTGCGTGCTACTGCCTGCGTTTGTAAATGCTCATATTCACTTTGAGTTTGGGGCAAATACGACTAGCTTTGCCTATGGGAGCTTTGAAGCGTGGCTAGCCTCTGTGATGAGCTATCGTGGAGGTGTGCTAGAGAAGCTAGAATCAGTGCTCAAAAAGCAGATAGCCACACAGCTAGAATGTGGGGTAGGGAGTGTGGGTGCGATTTCTAGCTATGGTGGGGATATGCTAGCGTTGGCACACTCGCCTTTGCGCGTGTCGTATTTTTGCGAGGTTTTGGGGGCAAGTGAAGCAGATGAGAGTTTTGCGAGGTTTAGGGAGCGCTTTGAGAGAGCGTTTGAAGCAAAAAGTGAGCGATTTATCCCGCGCGTAGCGATACACTCACCCTACTCGGTGCATAGTGCGCTAGCAAAAAAGGTGATAGATTTTGCCACACAAAAAAGCAGCACAAAGCCTATCATAAGCGCGCACTTCCTAGAGTCTGCAAGCGAGCGGGAATGGCTAGAATCCAAAAGCGGGTGGTTTAAGGGCTTTTATGCTGATACGCTAAAGATACCAAACCCCAAGCCACTATATGAGATAAGCGAGTTTTTGGAGCTTTTTAGCGGGGTGCAAGCGGTGCTTACACATTGTGTAGCGATGAGCGAGGTGGAGCTAGGGCGGATTTTGGACGCGGGGCATTTCATCACTACTTGCCCTCGCTCAAATCGCCTGCTAGGCGGCAAAATGCTTGATATTGCGCACTTTAGGCGGGTGGATTCTAGGTTTGCACGCTCGCTTGCCATTGGCACAGATGGCGCAAGTAGCAATGTTGATACAAATCTGCTAGATGAGATGCGCTCTGCGCTGTTTGGGCTAGGGCTTTGCGAGGGGTTTGGGCTAGGGGAGGCTGCAAAGCTGCTTTTGCTTAGTGCTACGCGCTATGGAGCGCAGGCTCTAGGGCTAGAAAATGGCGAGCTAAAGCGTGGGAAATACGCGGATTTCGCGCTATTTGGGATTCCCAAAATCGCTGATTCTGCTACGCCTATTTTGCATTTCCTCACAAATGCAAAGAAAGTGCAGAAGCTGTATATCAATGGCGAAGTGGTGGAGATTAAGCCCGAGCAAAAGTGAGTGAATAAAATCGGGCAAATGGGCAAATTAAAGTAAAATCAATATTAACAAGACACAAACATTAACCAAATCCCGCTACAATGATTCCGCTTGAAACCCCCCGCTTAAGCCCCACCACCCAAACACCACCCAAAAACCCCAACAC
>NZ_NXLN01000048.1:0-4709 GCF_003364135.1 Helicobacter sp. MIT 01-3238 | reverse complement strand
GAGATGGGAGAGGAGAGGCAATCGGCTGGAAGAGATGAGGGGACGAGCGGTGGACCGGCGAACAAATCAAACGAAACAGATAAATCAAGCAATGCAAATCAATCAAATAGCGCAAGTTTTGGTGTAGGATTTCAATACTTACAAACCGCTTCGTTTGACGCAGATGAGGTGATGAGCGCAGTGTCTTTGCTACACTTGCGTAAGCAGTATTTCGGGGAGGGTGTAGTCGCAATCGATGGCGGTGCAAATATCGGCTCGCACGCTATCGCGTGGGGGATAGAGATGACTTACTTTGGCGAGGTGCTAGCCTTTGAGCCTCAAGAGAGAATCTACTACGCACTATGTGGCAATATCACTATAAACAACTGCTTCAATGTCCGCGCACTCCACGCAGCACTAGGCAATCCAAGCCAAGACACCACCCAAAATCCCACAATAGAAGTGCCTATCCTAAACTACGCTACAAACTCATCATTTGGTAGCTTGGAGCTACGACAAAGAGAAAATAACGAATACATAGGGCAGCCTATCGATTATGCCCGCACGCAAAAAGTGCCGCTTATCAGCATTGATTCTCTAAATCTGCCTAGACTTGATTATGTCAAAATCGATTGCGAGGGAATGGAAATAGAAGTGCTAAATGGCGCGATGAAATCCATACAAAAGCATAAGCCAATCTTGCAAATCGAAGTGATAAAGTCAAATCCGCAAGAGATTATAGCCTTGCTAAAAGATTATGAGATTTTCCCTTTTGGGATAAATTTCCTTTGTGTGAATAAAGATGACCCTTGTTTATCGCATATCAACAAAAATGAATAGATTTTGTTTTTGTAGTTTGACTTGCTTAGCATTTTGTCCAAGTGCAAAAAAATCGCAAAAAAATAGCGTGAAAAAAGTAGCGAAAAAGTGCGTAAAAATGGCGACAAAAAGCGCGATAAATAATATAAAAAAAAATGTGAAATAAAATGCGCTGACACAAGGGGGCGCAAAAGATTCTAAATACACGCATAAAACACGCGCAAAATCTAAACACAAGTGATTTTATAAAATTTGGCTTTCTCATAAAAGATTGTCAAAATCTTTGATAACTATTAAAGCACTATCCTAGCAATACTATCTCATCAATATGCACGACTTCATCGCCCCTACTTTTGCCAAGAATGCCCTCTATCTGGCGTGAATCACACCTAGCGATTTTTGCCACTTCTGTCGCGCTATATTTGCTTTGTCCCCTTGCTATTTCTAGTAGCCTTTCTCCCTCTTGCAAGCAGATACTTACCACTTCATCGCTTCTAAACTCCCCTACAACACCCAAAATCCCTTTTGGCAAAAGAGATTTATTTCTCCTTAGTGCTTGGGACGCTCCCAAATCAATGATGATTTTGCCTTGTGGAATTGCCACAGATTCTATCCAAAATCGCTTTTTTTTGCGAGCTAAAATCTCTTTTGGAAGTGCAAAATATGTCCCTACTTTCTCAAGTCCAAAAAAGCGCGTGATAGATTGCTCCTCATTGCCTTTGATGATAGCCACTGCACAGCCCATATTTAGGGCTTTTTTTGTGGCTAGGAGTTTGCTAGACATACCGCCTGTGCCTACTAGATTTGTATCATCACTTTGTGTGAGAGCTAGCACTCCCTCATCTATGTCCTCTACTTCATCGATTTTGCGGGCATCGGGATTTGTGGCGGGGTTTGCGCTATATAGCCCATCGACATCAGATAGTATCAGTAGCAAATCCGCGCTTATCGTGCCTGCGACAAGTGCAGCTAGATTGTCATTATCCCCAAAAGTTTCTATGTATTTTAGCTCATCAACCAAAATCGTGTCGTTTTCGTTGATGATAGGGATTATCCCAAAGTGCAGGAGGCGCATTATGCACGAGTGTGCGTGTGTGAATCGTTTGCGTGAAGTCAAGTCATCTTTTGTAAGCAAAATCTGGGCGACTTGGAGGCTATGCTTGCTAAAGGCTTGTTGATATTCCCACATAAGCCTAGCTTGCCCGATAGCCGCACTTGCTTGCTTATCGACTATGTCTTTTGGGCGAGATTTTAGCCCTAGCTGCTTAAACCCACACGCCACAGCACCCGATGATACGATGATGATATTTGGGATTTTGGATTTTAGGTGTGCGATTTGGCTAGCAAGAGAGGAGATAAAATCTGCACTTGGGAAAGAGTGATTTTTGCTAGAATCTTGGCTAGCAAGTATTGAGCTACCGATTTTGATGATGAGGGTTTTGCAGTTTGTGAGATTTGCGCGTGTGTTTGGCTGTGTCAAACTCGCTTGCGTAGAATCTTTTTGTGCGGAGATTGCTTGCGTTGAGATTTTTTGTTTGTGCATAGTTTGTGCAGGGCTTTTTTGCGCGGAGCTAGTTCGTGTGGAGTTTGTCTGGCTAGATTTTGCTCCACACGATTTGCGTGAGTTTTTAGATTCCATTAGAGATTAGCTTATCGCTTGAGTGAATTCACCGTTTGTAGCATAGAGTCCGCTGTTTGTATCGTTTTGGAGTTTGCTTCATAGGCTCTTTGCCCTGTGATTAAGTCTGTCATTTCTTCTACAAGTTTGACATTGCTAAGCTCTAAAAATCCTTGACGAAGTGTGCCAAATCCCTCCGTAGTCGCCACACCTACGATAGGGTCGCCCGAAGCGGTTGTGTTTAGGTAGAGATTATCCCCTAGTGAGTGCAAGCCCGCTGGGTTGATAAATGTTGCAAGCTCGATTTGTCCTAGCACATTGCTTACGCCACTATTTGCTTGCACCACGCTGACTGTGCCGTCTGTGCCTATGTTTATCTGTGTGGTGTCTTGTGGGATTGTGATTTGAGGTTGGAGGAGGTAGCCTTGTGCGGTTACCATATTGCCCGCGTCATCTAGCTTAAACCCACCATCGCGAGTGTAGGCTATCGTGCCATCGGGCAAAGCGATTTGGAAAAATCCTTTTCCCTCTATGGCTACATCAAGGTTGTTTTCTGTCTCTTTTGGGCTGCCTTGTGAAAAAAGCTTCTGTATCGCGCCCGGGCGCACACCTAGCCCTACTTCTATACCTGTGGGCGACATTGTGGTTTCGCTCGTGGCAGTGCCTGCGTATTGCAAAGTTTGATAAAACAAGTCGTTAAATTCTGCTCTTTGCTTTTTATACCCTGTGGTGTTTACATTTGCTATGTTGTTTGAGGTAGTGTCGATTTGGAGCTGCTGTCCTAGCATACCTGTGGTGGCTGTGTATAGTGAGCGAAGCATAGTAGTCCTTTCTATTTTTGTGCTCTATATTGGCTAGTGTATAGATTCTAGCTTGCGCGAAGTGTAGCAAAAAGGATTCCAAATCAATGCCAAAGACTTTGTTTGTGGAAATTTTATCGTGGATTTAGTAAAAATGATTTGGCTAAATTTTGTCATTATTTGTAATTGTAAGTCATTGTCTTTGAGTAGGTTTTGACTCAAGTTTTTGGTATATGTTTCTTTAAAAGCCTAGCTTTTTGATTCTCAAAAAGTCAAGCAAAATGATAAATTATAAAAAACATAATCATTTTATTTGAATTTTGACTTGTTTTTTTTTTTTTTTGTATAATGCGCTTGCTTTTGCAAAAAAAGCAAAATCTAAAAACCCCACAAAGGGCAAGAAAAAGGAGCAAAAATGCTAAAAGCAATCTCAAAAAGCGTAAAAAGCGTAAAACTTGGCTTTATCACATTTGGCACTTTGGGTGTGCTACTAGGCAGTGCAGAGGCTGCAAATATATTCACGGGCGGTGCTTCTAAGCAAGACTGCTATGATGCAAATTGTGAGTTTGGTAGGTTTGGTGTAGGTGGTGGATACTATGGATTTCAAGGTAGTGAGGTAAATGTAGATAACTACATAGGCTATGCCTCATTTGGCATAAAAGAAGTCTATAAAGCACGATTTCAAGGGGAGTTTGACATTTTGCTAGGTGGGGGCAAAAGTGAGATAAAAGGTAGCACATTCCCACAAGGATTTAGGAGAAGTGCTGATTCGTTTATATTTGAGCCTGTTATCAAGCTGGGCGTAAATGTGCTTACCAAAAAAGCACCACTATTTGTAAATGCGCTCGTTGGCGTAGAGGGGTATAGGTCTGGATTTGGCGATACAAATAGGTTTTATAGGACTATTGGCTTCACAGGACTAGAGCTAAATGGCGAAATCCCCGCTTCAAGCAAGCTAAGAATCACTTATGGTGCTGGGTATAGCTGGATATTTGGAGCGAGCTATAACTATGATGATACAAGGGCAAAAGTCAAAGGCTCTATCTCAAACTACGCAGTAAATGCAAATCTTGGCTTTGAATATGATTTGCCTAAGGGAGTTTATGTATATACCAAACTCATCGGCAAGTATCAACACATAGACTCTGCCTCTAGTGCTATCTATAATGGCGTGAGCGTGAGCTATCCTCAAAGCAAAGGATTTGCTGGAATGCTAGAAGTAGGGCTTGGATTTTAATCTCAAATAAATCCTAGAATTGTGGGGGTAATGAGGGGGGAGTATTTGCCTTGCCTGCTAAAAATCTGCAAGCAAGGCTTTTTGTGGATTTTATCTATCTTTTTTGTCTATGCTTAAAATCTCTGGTCAAACTTAATCATTTTTATATACTTTCTGTATATTTTTAATTATTTTTACACATTTTTGTATAAAATCGTAACATATTTGTATTTTTTACAAAAGTTAAAATATATTTTACTTGACAAATTATTTTTTA
>NZ_NXLN01000047.1:0-4766 GCF_003364135.1 Helicobacter sp. MIT 01-3238 | reverse complement strand
CAACTGCCAACAATGCAAACGCAAGCACTTCCGTCATTACTAAAGAAACTGTGCTTCGCTTGTTTTGCGAGCGAGCAAAGCGAGCGTGGCAATCTATAAGTCAAACACGCTTGACGCAAAAAATAGATTGCCACGAATTTGCTAACACAAATTCTCGCAATGACGAACAATCAGCTCGTAATGAGTAAAGACTTACCCACCCCCAAACCCCCTCCGCAAGGGAGGGGGTTTAAAGAGAGTCAAACACTCTCACTTTAAAAAAGTGGATTCAAGGGAGGTGGCTTTTTGAAGTCGCACTCCACGCTTGCAATGAAAAGTCAATCGTCATTGCGAGAAAATCCGCAAGGATTTTCGTGGCAATCCATACAAAAAAACAAAAAGATATAGATTACCACGAATCGCTACGCAAGTCTCGCAATGACAAAAAAATCAATCCACCCAAAAACACAACCCCAAAAATAATCCCAAACCCAATCCAAAATCACGCAACCCCAAAATCACACAAGCCCCTAAAACCAATGCGCGAAGCGCAATGAAAATGCTGTGCTTACGCCACTGCTAGCTTGAGAGCTAAAGCCAGCGAAAAATACGCCTGTGTAGTTTAGACTAAGTTCGCTATTTTTTTGCAATACCCATATCGCGCTTAAGTCTAGATTTGCATAGAGTGGTGGCAGTGGGATTACAGCAGTGTCATTATTGCCCGCGTAAGAGAAGCTAGCTTTGTTTAGATTGTGTAAGATATTGTATTTTGCGCCGATTGTCACGCTAGTTTTAAAGGTATTTTTCCAGCTTTTGTAGTATTTCACACTTGCCATTAGTTGTGGGAAATGCCAAAAATGCCTGCCATAGCTTTCATTTGTGGATTCTATCCTAAAGCCATCTAGGCTTAGCATATCATAGCTTAGCCCGATTTCAGGCGAAATATAGGAGTTTTTCCTCACAAAAAAGTGTGTTATCCCGCCACGCACATCTGCCCCTAGTGAGTAGGCAAGTGGCTTAAAATCCTGCGTAGCACCAAGTGCGACAAAGGATAGATGAGGCATTTCTAGGCTAGTGTGCAAGCTAGATTTGACATACCATTCTGCTGGTTTGCTACTAAATGGATAAGTTTTAAACAGATTTGCACCTACTTGGAGGCTATTTGTTTGGATATTGATATTTGTGGCAGTGAGTTTGTTATCAAGGTTTGAAAACTCATAGCCTAGATAGCCACCAAAGACGCCTTTGCCTTGTAAGTTTTTTTGGATACCAACTATTGCGCCACCTGCCCACTCTGTGGTGGTGCTTGTGCTATCGCCTAGAGTGGTGCTATGTGCGCCATAAGGCAGGATAAATGCCCGCGTATTTCGCTCTCTCTCATAGGAGATAAACATTCTATCAAGCTGGTCGATTAGCTCGTAAGTATTGTAGCCTTTTGTTAGATTTACTCCTTTGCTTTGTCGCAGTGTATTTTTGGCGAGTTTATCACGCATTTTATCTAGCTGCTTTTGGTCGCGTTTTTGTTGCTTGGAGTATTTGGAGCTACGATTTGTAAGGCGAGCCATATCATCTTTTAGCATTTTATACTCGGTGTCTTGCTCGGCTTTGTAGTTCGCTCTAAAGCTCTTTGTCGTCATAGAGTCTAGTATATTTTGTGTCATCGTAGCGCGGCGCATAAATGAGAGAGTGATATTTTTTAGTATAGCAGCACCATAGCTTGTGGTTACATCTGGGGATAGGGAAAATCCTGTTCCGCCGTCTCTATTGTGGATTATGTTTAGCCCGGGTGCGGCTAGCACATTGCGAGAATTAAATTTTCCATTTCCCTTGCTATTTGTAACGATACTATTATAGTTGTAGGTTTTGTCGCGCTCGCCACCTTGAGCGAGGCTTACGACAACACTTCCATTTATATTGGTTATCGTGGGTCCTGTGCTATCCACATAGAGATGTTCTTTTTTGGTATAGTCTGTATCTTTTGCATCATTCCACACACTTGCCGTGCTAGCAAGGCGGATAGAGAAGTTATTTAGATTTAGGTTTTGTATCGTGCCACTGCCATTGATATGCCCTAGCGAGCCACCATTTAGGTTTAGGTTGCTAAATGTGCCGCCACTCACGGTTAGCGTGTTTAGAGAGCCATCGGCGTTTATGTTTAGATTTACTAGTGAGCCTCCGCTTATGGTTAGGGTATTTAGCGTGCCTCTAGAGCTTATGCTAAGGGTTGGGATACTTCCGCCACTTAAATTCAAAGTATTGATTTTGCCACCATTTTGTATGTCTAAATCGTTGATTAGTCCGCCTCTTTGCTCTAGAGTATTTATAGTGCCATATATGAGGGTTTTGGTTCGGATTGTGCCACTATTTGTCATAGTGTTTATAGTGGCGGGGGGGTGCACGATAAGGGAAGCACCACTTTTAAAACCTTGTGTAAGCCCCCCCCTACCTGCAAAACCAGAAATTAATTCGCCATCTTGCTCTATGGTAAAACTTTGTGTCGTGCCAGAGCGGAAATTAAACCCACCAAATCGCCCTGTAAAATACTGAATAGTATTTGGTCGTTGCTGTCTTTTTAGCGTGATTGATTCCATATTTTGCTCGACTATGACAAACTCTGCCCAATTGTTGCCTACGGCACTTATGAGAGCGGAATTATTCGGCGCGGTAACCCAAGTGGTAGCACCACTCAATCGATAATATAAAGCATTTCCTGTTACTTGAATGCGATATGGAGAATTTTGTAGCCTGCTTGCATCAACGCTTGGCTGCTGCCATACGGTGATATAGCCTGCATACGCAAAATGTGGTAGCCCTAAAACGAGAGAGAGAGAGAGAGAGTGATTAGAGATTTTCTTTTAGCGAGTATCGCTTGCTTCATTGTGAGATTCCTTTTTGTAGTTTTGGGTTTTGACAATTACTTGGCAAAAAATAGACAAATGCTAAATAAATATAGCTTAAGAAAGAATTAAATGCTAAATAAAAATATAAAAATACAGCAAGTGCAAGCTGTGCAAAATCTAGCGTTTGCCAAAAAGCTAGCTACTAAAAAAGCTAAATAATGCTAATTGATAAAAAAATGCTAAAATTTGTGGATTTTATCATTTTTTTGCGCGTGGATTTTGCGATTTGGCGCGTGGATTTTGCGCGGATTTAGGTAAAACTCCAAAAGATAAGGGATAGATATGGATTTTTCGGTAATGATTTTAGCCGCTGGGGCTGGCACTCGTATGCGCTCATCTAAGCCAAAAGTATTGCACTTACTTTGTGGCAAGCCGATGATTTTTTATATCGTCCGTGAGGCACTAGCTGTGAGTGGGGATGTGCATATCGTGCTATATCATCAAAGGGAAATGATACAATCCTACCTGCAAGAGTGCCTAAAAAGTGGCGAGCTAAAGGGGAATCTAACCTTTCACATACAAAATCATAGAGATTTCCCCGGGACAGGCGGGGCGTTTTTTGAGAGCGGTGGCGATTTGGGCAGTGGTGGCAAAAAAATCATAGACTTTGCATATCCTCGCGTAGTGGTGCTAAATGGCGATACACCGCTTATCACAAAAAAAAGCATAGAAAAACTAGCAAAATCTAGCTTGCAAGATACTAGCGACTGCTCTGCTAAAAACGCCTCTGCCAAAGCCGCCACCAAAATCACCATAAGCACGATGAGGCTAGAAAATCCACAAGGCTATGGACGCATAATCTTTGAGGGCGAATCTATCAACGCCATAGTAGAGGAAAAAGACTGCACGAAGGAGCAAAAACTCCTAAATATCGTAAATGCTGGAATCTACGCGTTTGATAGAGAGATTTTGAGCGAGTTTTGCCCCAAAATCTCTAATGACAATGCGCAAAAAGAGTTTTATCTCACAGATGTCATCGCACTAGCGCGAAAAAGTGGCGTGCGTATCGGGGCGTTTGAGGGGTGTAGAGATGAGTTTATGGGGGTAAATACCAAAAACGAGCTAGCAAAGGCAGAGGAAAAAAAGCTAGAAATATTTCGCAATGAAGCGATGAAAAATGGTGTGATAATGCACCTGCCAAGTAGCATATATATCGAAGAGGGCGTGGAGTTTGAGGGAGAGTGCGAGCTAGAAAATGGCGTAGTAATCAAAGGAAAATGCCTAATAAAAGATAGTATCATCAAGTCCCACAGCGTGGTAGAATCTAGCAAAATCATCTCTAGTGATATTGGACCATTTGCACATATCCGACCAAAAAGCGTGATAGATTCTACACATATAGGGAATTTTGTGGAAACAAAGGCGGCGGATTTGCGCGGGGTGAAAGCTGGGCATCTAAGCTATCTAGGGGACTGTGAGATAGGGCGGGGAAGCAATGTAGGAGCTGGTGTCATCACTTGCAACTATGACGGCAAAGCAAAGCACAAAACGCGTGTGGGAGAAAATGTATTTATCGGTAGCGATACGCAGCTAGTCGCCCCTGTGAATGTCGAATCTAGCGTGCTTATCGCGGCTGGCTCTACTATCACAAATGACATAAAGAGCGGGGATTTGGCGATTTCTCGTGTGAAGCAGATAAATAAAGCGGGGTTTTTTAAGAGATTTTTCGGGGATAAGTGAGAGGGTTTGTGAAAGGGGGTTTGTGGGATATATTTGCGGGGGTAAGTTTGGGGTAAATTTGTGGCGGGGATTTTTGCTTTTTTGAGATAAGTATTGGTAGTTTTTGTTATTTACATTTGGTGCTGCTGTGGGTTCAGTATTCGTTGTGTGTGTTGGGGGCGGCGTGCGTTCAGACAAAATAACGGATGCTGCACTTGAGTGCTACGG
>NZ_NXLN01000046.1:0-5704 GCF_003364135.1 Helicobacter sp. MIT 01-3238 | reverse complement strand
GTGGATTGCTACCCTCTAGTGCGATTCGTCTATCTACTACACCACTTGATTGAATATTGCTTATGACTTCTAGGGATTCTTTGACTAGGGCTGCGTCTTGCTCCAAATGCTTTTGGGTGCTCTCTACATTTTCATTTATCGCCATTGCCATAGCTCCTAGCTCATCTTTTGCCTTTGGCTGCAAAAACGGAGGCAAGGTATCTGTCCTATGATTTAGATAGTCAAAAAATCCAAAAAGCTGACTAGAAATATTGCTGATTCTGCTGACAACTCGATTTTTGATATACACAAACACAGAACCTACGATAACCCCTAGTGATATGATGATTCCTAGTAGCACGACATTGCGGAGTTCATTTACGGGGGCTATGACTTGCTCCTCTGGAAGTGCAAACACCATAGCCCAATAAATCCCACTTCCTTTGCCCGCTTCAAAGGTTTTCACCCCTGTCCAGCTTATATCGCCATTGCTTGTGCGGTATTCGTATATGCCATTTTTGCGCTCTGCTACGCCCTTTGCTAGTCGTGCTGAAGATGGGGTTTTGTTTATAGAGGCTATTTCCTCGCCTTGCCATTCTTTTCTAGGGTGGATAATGATAGTGCTATCTTGAGTAAGCACAAATGGCACTACGCCATCGGCTTTTAGGGCTTCTTTTGCACTTTGCAAAATCTCATCACCCAAATTATTTGCCTCAATAAGTAAGCCAACCACGCCAACGGTTCTGCCATCTTTTGTGATAGGCACATTTAGAGATACGCCATAGACTTCGCCTATGCTTGCTACTCTCTTAAATGCGGGATTGCTTATGGCGATTTTGCCACTACTCATTGCTTTTTGGAGTCCTTTGAAGCTGGCTATGACGGGGTCTGCCTCTAAGATACTTATCCCGCCTTTTTGGTCGGGGGTTTTATCTTTTGCTAGGATTAGAAACTCTCCATTTGGAAGCCTATGTCTTGAGTCTTTTATCCCGCCTAGCACGCTAGAATCCTGCAAATACACATAGCCAAGAGAAGCCCAAGGATTGTTATCAAGTAGGCTTGATATGGAGCTTTGCAAAATATCCTCATTGTCATAGCGCGGATTTTGCAGCACAAATCCTATGCTATCCCCACTTGCTTTTAGCATAGCAAAAGCCTCATTTATCGAATCCTCTAAAAAGCCTGCAAATCTAGCTGAAATGTTATCAATTAGTTTGTGGGATTCTTCTGTTTGTATGTTTGAGGACATTTTGGTTATCCCAAATGCCATAAGTAGCATACAAAGCATCACTATGCCGTTGATAAATAGCGCGACTCTCGTGCCAAGTTTCATATTTGTCCAAGCTTGCATTTCTAACTCCTTTTATCCCCTGAATTTGTTTTTGGATTTTACGCGTATTTGCGCAGATTTTGTGCGCTTTTTGCGTGATTTACCCGTAGTCCTATATTTCCATAAACTTAAATCTAGTCATAAATCTTTAGATTTTCCTAACTATTTGGATTCTATTTAAGATTTTTAGCAGAATTTGACAGAATTTACTTGCTAAGCTATCCTAAGAATCATTGCTGATTTATCGCTAGATTTTACACTATTTTTGTATCTCTCTCTAATGATTTCGCATAAGGCACATTGTAGCAGAAAATATCTTAAAAGTAGGCTTGCGTTTTGGATTATTTCTGCTTTTTTCGCAATAACTCGTATTTTTTTCGTTTTTCCCACAGGCTCTTGCGACTCATACCTAGCTTTTTGGCAAGCTCGACATCAGGATAGCGATTCTCAAACCTTGTGATAATGGTTTTGACATAGTCCGTTACCGACATTATGTCCCCACCGATTTCTTGCATATTTGGGATATGGCAAATATCAATGATTTGTGGGAAAAAGATTTTATCTGTGGATACGCACGAGATGATAAAGGGATATTTAGTAACCGATTCCAAAAACTCCCTCCTTTCGCTTCTTTTTAGCTCCTCAAGATTTGTGATATATGAGATTTTGCTTTTGCGAGGGGATTGCTCTAGTATCTCTTTGTAGTCGGTGTTTTTTAGCGTGATGAAGTCAAAGGATACATTTTTGTCCCTAGCGTATTTCATCGCATAAATATCCGCGCTTCTCTGCGAAGTGCTTTTGATGAGAAAAGGAGGGTTGTATTGGATAAGATGAGGGGTGTTTAGCTCGTTTTGGACGAAATTGAAATAAGCGTTATAAAATCCTAGCACTTTTTTGATTTTGGCAAACTCGTGATAATGTGAAATCTTGCGCATCAGCTCATCGGTAGAAAAAGGCTTTATCACATAGTCCTTTGCGCCTATAAGCATAGGTTTATTCACGGTGTTGTCATTGGTATAAGTTACCATCATAATGATAATTGAGTTGGTTGAGTGCCTTTTGATAAATACTTCACAAGCATCATCATATAGCTTTGATGCTATCAATATCACATCATAATCAACCTTTTCTTTGGGAATCTCTGTGGCGATAGAGCACTCATAGCCCGCTTCATCAAGTTTGCCTGATAGGGATTCTGCTAGGTAGATTTCTGGCTCTAAGATAAGAAGTGTCATTTGTCCGTCCTTTTTGTTTTTGGAGTTTTGTTATGTTTTTGTGCGTTTATCGCTAAGTTTGGCTTGGCTTATAAGATTTTGCCAAAGCCACCCAATCAACCCTCCTAACTATCGCTGAAGTCATCACACAAACGCCCTCTCCCCGCCCCACAAAGCCCAAATGCTCTGTGGTGGTGGCTTTGATATTTACAAAGCGCAGAGGCACGCCTAGAAGTGTGGCGATAGATTCTTGTATGGCGCGTTTATAAGGCGTGATTTTAGGCATTTGAGCGATGATGCTAATATCGACATTGCCCACTACAAACCCCACCTTTTGGAGAAAATCCACCACACTTTTTAGCAACTGCTTAGAATCAGCGTTTTTGTATGATTTATCATTGTCTGGAAACCACTCGCCTATATCGCCTGCACCTATCGCGCCAAGCAGCGCATCTATAAGGCTATGCAGTGCCACATCGCCATCGCTATGAGCCCTAAACCCAAAGCTAGAATCTATCTTTACTCCCCCTAGCACCATTTGCTTGCCCTCCTCAAAGCTATGCACATCAATACCATTACCGATAAAAATATCATTTTTGCAAGCAATGTGATTTGCTTTGGCTTCGCTAGCAAAATCTGTCAAATACTCCAAATCTTCCACAAAAGTGAGCTTGCGAAGTGAGTCTTTTCCCTCTATATATGCGACTTTGCCACCATTTGCAACGATTATGCTACTTTCATCTGTGTATGTTTGGTTTGCGGCTTGTAGTGCTGCGCGTAGGGATTGCGTGCGTGAGAGCTGTGGGGTTTGGATACGAAGCAGGGATTCTCTTTTGATATATTTGCCATCATATATCGCCGTGTCTGGCACGCGCAAAGTCGGCACTACGCAGTCTATGCGCTCGCCCTGTGTCATATCGCTTGAAGCTATCGCTTTGCTAAAAAGCCGTGAGATAATGTCATAATCAATGCCAAACCTCGCCACATCGCTTATTAGCACCCATTTTGTTTGCACTTTTTCAAGTGCGTTGATGATAGAATCTTGGCGAGATTCCCCACCTTGTGTTATTTCATACTCGCAAAGTTTTCGCATATAGTTTTGCTCATCTTTGTGTGCGCTTACTAGCACTTCAGCGAAACTAAAGCACTCTACACATTTTTGGGCGACAAACAGCCAAAGTGGCTTATCATCTATGCTAAGCCATTGTTTTTTGATAGGGAATCGCTCTCTTAATCGCGTAGAATCTCCCGCAGCAAGCAAGATAAGTGTGGTATCTTTTGCAAAAGAATCAAGCGCGGAATCTGTGATATTTGGCTTTGCTTGGGACATATTTTGCATAAAATCGTGTGCCTCTTTGAAGTTTTTGGTAGTTAAATAGATTTTGCTTTGGTGTTTTTGCGTAGCTTGCTAAGAAAAATTGCATTTTGTTACGAAATTATACAATTTTTTGTCAAACTTGCTTTGAAATTTTTGCAAAAAAGCTGATTTTTCGCAAAATAGGCTTTTGTAGAGATAAATTTATATCGCGTAAGTAGATTCTGCTCCTTGCTAAAAACCAATATTTTTGCATTTTTAGTGCATTTTGTGCTATTTTTGCCACACTAGAGTGAAAAATATCTATTAAAACTTCGCACTTATGGGCTAAATGGAATGCTTAGTGCTTATAAAACACGATGCACAAAACCTAAGCAATCTACCCAAAATCTCAAAACTTACAATACAAAGTCAACACAAAGTGGGAAATAATGCTAAATAATAAACATATCCTTATCACAGGTGGCACGGGGAGCTTTGGCAAAAAGTTTGTCGAAAAAGTGCTACAAAAATACCGCCCCGCTCGCCTTATCGTATATAGCAGAGATGAGCTAAAGCAATATGAGATGAGCCAAGTTTTTTCCCACAAAGCTATGCGGTATTTTATCGGCGATGTGCGGGATTTGGACAGACTAGAATCCGCACTTGTGGGCGTGGATATTTGCATACACGCAGCCGCGCTAAAGCAAGTCCCAATCGCAGAATACAACCCAACTGAGTGCATAAAAACAAACATAAATGGCGCAAGTAATGTCATCTCTGCGTGCCTAAAAAACGCAGTAAAGCATATCATAGCACTATCTACTGACAAAGCAGCAAACCCCATCAATCTATACGGCGCGACAAAACTTTGCTCTGATAAATTATTTGTAAGTGCAAACAACATAAAAGGTGCTAGAGAATCTGTATTTAGCGTGGTGCGATATGGCAATGTCGTGGGAAGTCGCGGAAGTGTAGTGCCACTTTTTAAGCGTCTAATCGCGCAAGGTGCAAAAGAGATTCCCATAACAGATGAGCGAATGACGAGGTTTTTTATCACTTTGGAGCAGGGGGTGGAGTTTGTGCTAAAAAGTTTGGAGCGAATGCACGGAGGCGAAATCTTTGTCCCCAAAATCCCAAGTATGAAAATCACGCAACTAGCCAATGCCCTAGCCCCACACCTGCCTATCAAATCTATCGGCATACGAGCAGGAGAGAAGCTACACGAAGTGATGATTCCGCTTGATGACTCTAGGCATTGCTTTGAGTTTGATGATTTTTATTTGCTAGAGCCTAGCATAGTGTTTCAATCCCCCATAGACTACGGCACAACGCGCAATGGCGAGAGAGGAGAGCGCGTAAAAGAGAGCTTTGAATACTCAAGCGAGAAAAACACCAAATGGCTTAGCCAAGATGAGCTAATCGCAATCACGCAAGACATACACTAAGGAAGAGGCTATACACTAAGGCTATACACATAGCAAGTGAAATAGCGTGTGTAAAAAGCTGCGGAAGAGCGGACAAGCGGAGGGAAGTATTGGCAAGCGAGATAGGAAAGTATTGGCAAGTGTTGGCAAGTGTAGAGAAGCGCGGAGAAGCCAACCTCCAAATATCTATTATAAACAATACTTACACTTCATACATAGATTATTTTGCAAAATTTATAAAAATCTAGCCCTATACGCTTTGTGCGTATTTTGTGGCTTTGGTATGGCTTATCTTGCAAGCATTGATTTTTGATAGATTTTTGCAAGATTTTTGTCAAAAATATCAGTTTTCATAGCAATATGCAGATTTTTAAGCTTATTTTAAGTAAGGGGGGGGGGCAAAATAACACTTTTATTTCTAATATATATTTAAAAAACAAAAAATTCTAATAAATAAAAA
>NZ_NXLN01000045.1:0-7495 GCF_003364135.1 Helicobacter sp. MIT 01-3238 | reverse complement strand
ATTCCCACCGAAATTTTTCCAACTCCCCACAAATCTTTCACAATTTCTCTTAATTATCCCCACACTTAAGCAACATTTAAGCATAATATCTGTATTATTCCCTTTCCCAAATTTTCCCGTGTTTTTTATCTTTTTGTTTCTTGTTATTTCTGTGTTGTTTTCTTGTGTAGTTTTTACGCATTTCGTACTTGCATTGTAGCACTTGCACTTATACTAGATGATTTGTTTCTTATCATTACCAAATGATGCCAAATGATTTGTTAAATGACTTTTATTTGGGACACTCATTGTTGTGTATATTGTGTCGCTAGCTGTGATACTGCTGTGATGTTTTGTAATACTTTAAGTAGAGCAGAGCAATGTAAAGCAGTGTAGTATAGTGTAAAGCGGTGTTGTAAGCGTTAGAGAATGCAGAGAATGTGAAGTGGTGCAAAGTTTGATAAAGCGTGATTGCGTTTGAAACAATAGCCACAAAAGCTACAAACAACAAAAATCAACTTAAACGACTTAAGAATGCTTAAAGGGCATTAGTATAGTAAATGTTTAAGATAACGATTCCAATTTGGGCATAGCAAGAACACTACATTGATGTAAAACACTTAAAGAGCAATTTGGCGATATTTTACATTTTTTATCTTTAACTAGAATTGATGAAAAATTGGTAAATGATCTTTGACAACTAAGCAAGATGATAAAGCAAGTAATTATGCTAGCTTTATCTCTTACATTCATACAACTCGACTATGACTTAAAGCTTTAAGTAACCGTTGCAAATTGTTATTACATAGTTGCAACGCTTAACTTAGCTTAAGAGTAAAGTCTTTGTGATACGAGTGATAAGCCTATAACTTTAAGCTTTACTAGCTTAATAGTTATGACTTAGTTAAGTAGCAAGGATAAACCCTTTCATAAAAACACAAAATTTAAGCACAAATTCTTTAGAGTTTGCAAGTTTAATTTTTGTGAGCCTTATTTTAAGTTTTTAATAAGTTTATGGCAAGTTTGTGGTTGGTATTTTATATTGACTTAAATTTCCATAGCTTTTAAAACTTTAACTTTTTATGGAGAGTTTGGCTCTATTTTTTAGATTCTAAACTCTCCATTTTTTATGGAGAGTTTGATCCTGGCTCAGAGTGAACGCTGGCGGCGTGCCTAATACATGCAAGTCGAACGATGAAGCCTTTAGCTTGCTAGAGGTGGATTAGTGGCGCACGGGTGAGTAACGCATAGATAACATGCCCTTTAGTCTGGGATAGCCACTGGAAACGGTGATTAATACTAGATACTCCCTACGGGGGAAAGAGGCACTCAAAAATGCTCTTAGAAATGCACTTAGCTAGGCTCATAGAGTGTGATAAGTGTAGGGTTGGATTCTGCAAGTTTATTTATATAAATGCAGGAGAATCTAGCACTACAATGATTATGCTATATGTAGCTTATAAATGTATTTTTAAGAGTATTTTTGAGTGCTTTCGCTAAAGGATTGGTCTATGTCCTATCAGCTTGTTGGTGAGGTAATGGCTCACCAAGGCTATGACGGGTATCCGGCCTGAGAGGGTGAACGGACACACTGGAACTGAGACACGGTCCAGACTCCTACGGGAGGCAGCAGTAGGGAATATTGCTCAATGGGGGAAACCCTGAAGCAGCAACGCCGCGTGGAGGATGAAGGTTTTAGGATTGTAAACTCCTTTTGTTAGAGAAGATTATGACGGTATCTAACGAATAAGCACCGGCTAACTCCGTGCCAGCAGCCGCGGTAATACGGAGGGTGCAAGCGTTACTCGGAATCACTGGGCGTAAAGAGTGCGCAGGCGGGATAGCAAGTCAGATGTGAAATACTATGGCTTAACCATAGAACTGCATTTGAAACTGTTATTCTAGAGTGTGGGAGAGGTAGGTGGAATTCTTGGTGTAGGGGTAAAATCCGTAGAGATCAAGAGGAATACTCATTGCGAAGGCGACCTACTGGAACATTACTGACGCTCATGCACGAAAGCGTGGGGAGCAAACAGGATTAGATACCCTGGTAGTCCACGCCCTAAACGATGAATGCTAGTTGTTGTGAGGCTTGTCCTTGCAGTAATGCAGCTAACGCATTAAGCATTCCGCCTGGGGAGTACGGTCGCAAGATTAAAACTCAAAGGAATAGACGGGGACCCGCACAAGCGGTGGAGCATGTGGTTTAATTCGAGGATACGCGAAGAACCTTACCTAGGCTTGACATTGATAGAATCTGCTAGAGATAGCGGAGTGCTGGCTTGCCAGAGCTTGAAAACAGGTGCTGCACGGCTGTCGTCAGCTCGTGTCGTGAGATGTTGGGTTAAGTCCCGCAACGAGCGCAACCCTCGTCCTTAGTTGCTAGCAGTTCGGCTGAGCACTCTAGGGAGACTGCCTTCGTAAGGAGGAGGAAGGTGAGGACGACGTCAAGTCATCATGGCCCTTACGCCTAGGGCTACACACGTGCTACAATGGGGTGCACAAAGAGCTGCAATATCGTAAGATGGAGCTAATCTCAAAAACACCTCTCAGTTCGGATTGTAGTCTGCAACTCGACTACATGAAGCTGGAATCGCTAGTAATCGCAAATCAGCAATGTTGCGGTGAATACGTTCCCGGGTCTTGTACTCACCGCCCGTCACACCATGGGAGTTGTATTCGCCTTAAGTCGGGATACTAAATTGGTTACCGCCCACGGCGGATGCAGCGACTGGGGTGAAGTCGTAACAAGGTAACCGTAGGAGAACCTGCGGTTGGATCACCTCCTTTCAGAGAAAAAAGCAAGCTATTTGTTTAGCTTGCTTGCAACCTTGCTATTTTTAGTTGGTAGAGTTGGCACATTACGCGCTTTAGATTCTTGCTTAGTTTTCAGAGATTATTGTCCTATTTGATTCAATATGGGCTTATAGCTCAGGTGGTTAGAGCGCACCCCTGATAAGGGTGAGGTCAGAGGTTCAAGTCCTCTTAAGCCCACCATAGCTTGTTTCTTGTCTATTTTTGGCTTAGTGGCAATGAACTTGTTTATGGGTTAGATTTAGGAAATCCATTGTAGTCTTTAGCCTATCCTTGTTATTTTAGATTTCTTAGATTGCTTTAAGTTTTTTTAAGAAAGTCTTTGCAAATAAGGGGAATTAGCTCAGCTGGGAGAGCGCCTGCTTTGCACGCAGGAGGTCAGCGGTTCGATCCCGCTATTCTCCACCATAGCTTAAGTCTATCTAAAATCCCAAGTTAATTAAAGCTAATTAAAAGAGTTAATTAGAAATGGTTGGCTAAAACCAAATTACTTAAAAATAATTTGGTTAAAATCAGCAACACAATACTAGATTAACTTGCTTGGATTTTTAGTTTTTAAGTTAGAGTTTTTGTTTTTATTGTTTGTTCTATAAGGTTTAATGCAAGTCTTTAAGAGAATACACATAGAGAATCTTTAAGAAACCTTTAGTGTTAAGGTGTTCTTTTAGCATTCTTTTTAGTGTTTTTTGTGGAGGTTCTTTAGAATCTCTCTTAAGGGCAAAAAAATGGAATCTAAAAGCAAGAATATAAAAAAGTGCTAGATTCTAATTTGGGTTTTTATCCTGCTGGATTCTTAGATTTTATCTCTTTAGATTCCTTGCTAGATTTTATGACTTTGGTAAGATTTAGCGTAGCTAGGATTTATAGCTTAGGTTTTATGGATTTATAGCTTAAGATTTGCATTAGACTTTATAAGTCGTGTTATTTGATTTTTCATTGTTAATAGCCTAAGTAAAATAAAACTACAATAACCCTGCTTTATTGAAGTCTTTGTTTAAGCATTGTTGTGAATCCACAACAAGCTAAAATGATACACTCAGTAAGGCGGTAATGTAAGAATACTTAACAAAAAGGCATAAGCTACAATAGAGCAAATGGTGGATGCCTTGGGTAGTAGAGGCGATGAAGGACGCACTAGACTGCGAAAAGCTACGCGGAGCTGTCAAGGAGCTTTGATGCGTAGGTATCCGAATGGGGCAACCCAATGCGTAGTGATGCGCATTACCTTTAATGGAGCGAACCTAGCGAAGTGAAACATCTCAGTAGCTAGAGGAAAAGAAATCAAACGAGATTCTCTTAGTAGCGGCGAGCGAACGGGGATAAGGGCAAACCGAGTGCTTGCACTCGGGGTTGAGGACTGCAATATCCACTGCAATATCTTAGCAGAAGAGTTTGGAAAGACTCATCATAGAGGGTGATAATCCCGTATGCGAAAAGACATTGCTAGGTAGCAGTATCCAGAGTAGGGCGAGACACGAGAAATCTTGCCTGAAGCAGGGGAGACCACTCTCCAACCCTAAATACTACTACTACACCGATAGCGCACAAGTACCGTGAGGGAAAGGTGAAAAGAACCGCAGTGAGCGGAGTGAAATAGAACCTGAAACCATTTGCTTACAATCATTCAGAGCCCTATGATTTATCAGGGTGATGGACTGCCTTTTGCATAATGATCCTGCGAGTTGTGGTATCTGGCAAGGTTAAGCACACGCGAAGCCATAGCGAAAGCGAGTCTTAATAGGGCGTTAAGTCAGATGCTGCAGACCCGAAGCCAAGTGATCTATCCATGACCAAGTTGAAGTAAGTGTAACAGCTTATGGAGGACTGAACTCGTGCCCATTGAAACGGGTTGGGATGAGTTGTGGATAGGGGTGAAAGGCCAAACAAACTTGGTGATAGCTGGTTCTCTTCGAAATATATTTAGGTATAGCCTCAAGTGATAGCAATAGGGGGTAGAGCACTGATTGGGCTAGGGCTGCTCACCGCGGTACCAACCCCTGTCAAACTACGAATACCTATTGCCTTATCTTGGGAGTCAGGCGGTGGGTGATAAAATCAATCGTCAAAAGGGGAACAACCCAGACTACCAACTAAGGTCCCAAAGTTCTATTCTAAGTGGAAAATGATGTGAAGTTACTTAGACAACCAGGAGGTTGGCTTAGAAGCAGCCATCCTTTAAAGAAAGCGTAACAGCTCACTGGTCTAGTGATTTTGCGCAGAAAATATAACGGGGCTAAGATAGACACCGAAGTTGTAGATTCTATGTGAAAGCATAGAGTGGTAGAAGAGCGTTCGTATCTGCGTTGAAGCCATATCGGCAAGAAGTGGTGGAGCGATGCGAAGTGAGCATGCAGGAATGAGTAGCGATAAAAGTGGTGAGAATCCACTTCGCCGAAAGTCTAAGGTTTCCTACGCGATGCTCGTCATCGTAGGGTTAGTCGGGTCCTAAGACAAGTCAGAAATGGGTAGTCGATGGAAAATTGGTTAATATTCCAATACCAATAGTAGTGTGCGATGGAAGGACGCATAGGGTTAGGTGAGCTAGCTGATGGAAGTGCTAGTCTAAGGGTGCAGCTTGGAGGATAGGCAAATCCGCCTCTGTATGTCAAACCTCAAAGGCTCTCCAAAGTCTTCGGATAGCGGGGAGAATCACTGATGCCGTCGTGCCAAGAAAAGTTTCTAAGTTTAGCTAATATTGCCCGTACCGCAAACCGACACAGGTAGATGAGATGAGTATTCTAAGGCGCGTGAAAGAACTCTCTTTAAGGAACTCTGCAAACTAGCACCGTAAGTTCGCGATAAGGTGTGCCACGCAAGTGGTCTCAGCAAAGAGTCCCTCCCGACTGTTTACCAAAAACACAGCACTTTGCAAACTCGTAAGAGGAAGTATAAGGTGTGACGCCTGCCCGGTGCTCGAAGGTTAAGAGGATTTGTCAGGGGCAACCCAAAGCATTGAATTGAAGCCCGAGTAAACGGCGGCCGTAACTATAACGGTCCTAAGGTAGCGAAATTCCTTGTCGGTTAAATACCGACCTGCATGAATGGCGTAACGAGATGGGAGCTGTCTCAAAGAGAGATTCAGTGAAATTGTAGTGGAGGTGAAAATTCCTCCTACCCGCGGCAAGACGGAAAGACCCCGTGGACCTTTACTACAGCTTGGCACTGCACATGGGAGCATTATGCGCAGGATAGGTGGGAAGCTTTGAAGTCTCTACTCTGGTGGAGATGGAGCTGTCCTTGAGATACCACCCTTAATGTTTCTGTGGGCTAACTAGCTTGAGTTATCCTCAAGTAGGACAATGTCTGGTGGGTAGTTTGACTGGGGCGGTCGCCTCCTAAAAAGTAACGGAGGCTTGCAAAGGTTGGCTCATTGCGGTTGGAAATCGCAAGCAGAGTGTAATGGCATAAGCCAGCCTGACTGCGAGACAAACAAGTCGAGCAGAGACGAAAGTCGGTCATAGTGATCCGGTGATTCTGTGTGGAAGGGTCATCGCTCAAAGGATAAAAGGTACCCCGGGGATAACAGGCTGATCTCCCCCAAGAGCTCACATCGACGGGGAGGTTTGGCACCTCGATGTCGGCTCATCGCATCCTGGGGCTGGAGCAGGTCCCAAGGGTATGGCTGTTCGCCATTTAAAGCGGTACGCGAGCTGGGTTCAGAACGTCGTGAGACAGTTCGGTCCCTATCTGCCGTGGGCGTAGGAGAGTTGAGGAGAGCTGTCCCTAGTACGAGAGGACCGGGATGGACACGCCACTGGTGTAGCAGTTGTTCTGCCAAGAGCATCGCTGCGTAGCTACGCGTGGATGTGATAACCGCTGAAAGCATCTAAGCGGGAAGCCAACTCCAAGATTAACTCTCCCTGAAGGTCGCAGCAAGACTAGCTGCTTGATAGGGTAGGTGTGTAAGCATAGTAATGTGTTTAGCTGACTACTACTAATAGACCGTTTGGCTTATTTCTTTATATAGCGTTAAGTATTCTAATTACTGCCTTATTGAGTGTATCAAATTGGGTAAAGCAAGGGTTGTATAATTATTGGTGTGTTTTATTTAAGTCTAGAATCTAGTTTGTCTCTAGTTACCTTTGGGCTATTATCAATGGTTGATACTTAGTTATTTATTGTTTTTACTCATTAGGGTGCTTGTGTGTAGTAAGTGGTTTATAGTGATTTATTTCTTGTAAATCTTATTTATGCAAATCTAGCAAAGTGCATATAAGCACACATAAAGGAGAGTGCCTTTTAGGCATAAAAGCAATAAAATTCTAGTGTATCAAATGTTTGTTATCCCCATAGGAAAATGGAAATAAGGGCAAAAACATAGCTAAAGAGATAGGCTCTATACTCTGCTTTGTGGAGTGTAAAAGCCTAGCCAAAGCATCATAAGATTTATGGGTAGTGAAATATTACTTCTTAAGTGCAGGTTGATATGTAGAATCTTAGATTTTATGAGGCTTAAGTCTGGGTAGATGTGTTTGCTTGCCTTTATTTCCCTTTTCCTTGTGTCTATAGAGAGGAGGACACACCTAGCTCCATTCCGAACCTAGCAGTTAAGCTCCTCTTCGCTGATGATACTGCACTTTGCAAGTGTGGGAATGTAGGTCGATGCAGGGATTGGGGAAATGTTTATCTTAACTCACAAAATCTTGCTTTATCTGCTTTTTATTGTTTTTTATCTTACTTTACTTACTTTATTTTACTTTTT
>NZ_NXLN01000044.1:0-7828 GCF_003364135.1 Helicobacter sp. MIT 01-3238 | reverse complement strand
GACTGGTATAGACAATATTATGAGCGCAAAATGTATCGTGAATTTAAAAATTGTGTAAATAAAATGAGACATATATCCAATTACTTAAAACCGCAAACAAGAGATGAGTGTTTTGACAGATATTTTATTGAGGATTATGTCAAGGATAGTGCTCAATGCATCAAGGGTGATGTTTTAGAATTTGCTGGTGGAGAAACTATTTACGCTCAAAAATATGGCACTAAACCAAATGTTTTCATAATGGCAGCATTATCACATAAAGAAGTCTATCCAAACGCTAATTATTACGCCGACTTAGAAAATGAGGATACACTTCCAAGCAAGAAATTTGATTGTATTGTGGCGACTCAAGTTATAATGTATATGGAGGATTTAACAAGGACTTTAAAAAATTTGAAATCAATGTTGAAACCTAATGGATATTTAATACTCACAGTGCCTGGACCAATTTTTCATCATAGCAAAAATTCTCATCATATGTTTTCTTTTACTGAAGAGTCTATTAAGTCCCTTTTGCTAAAAACTTTTGGTAATTATGAAAACTTTGAGTGCTATGGAAACTTGGAATATGTCCAGTATATGCTTTTTTGGATAAAGAAAAATCCTTATCATAGAGATATAAAATTAGAATATCAATATACCTTAGTTATGGGTATTACAGCCCAAAATAAGTAGTAAAATATTAGATATATTGACAGAACAGATGAAATTTTGATATGATTCAAGGTTTGTTTATAGTTTTATTTACTAAAACAAAACAATTCAAATAGCGTGAGGTTTTTTGGTATGGATAAAAGAGTCAAAAAAAGCATAGAGTTTATTTTTTCAGTTTGCAATAGTGCGGATAGAAAATATAAAGTTTTAACCGTTTGTGGTTTGCAGATTAGATTTAGGAGAATTTTTTATTTTTTTGAAAATATGTTTGGGCTGAATGAGCAAATTTTAGAACGAGTGGAGAGCATTTCAAGAAAACTTTCAATGCCAGATTCTATTTTTCAGTTTGATGATGTTAGGTTTTATGTGCCGTATTATCCTATTGATTTTATCCAAAGGCATATTGTCAATACTAAAACATTTTTTGAACAAGAAATTCTAGAGTCATTAGATAAATATATACCTGAAAACTCTGTTATATTTGATATTGGGGCAAATATAGGTAACCATAGCATATATTGGGGGATAAGAAGAAATGTGTCAAAAATATACGCATTCGAGCCCGTGAGAGATACTTTTGAGATTTTAAAAAGAAACATTGAACTGAATGGTTTGAAAGATAAAGTTGTATTGCATAACATTGGCTTAAGTGATAGAAAAGGTGAAGCAGGATATGTTGATTATAGAATGGAAAATATTGGTAGCACTCATTTGAAGCCTTTGGAAGAAATTGGTGGGGGGGGGGGGGATATGCAGTTGTGCACTCTAGATGATATGACATTTCCCACTAATCGTATAGATTTCATCAAAATAGATGTGGAGTCAATGGAGATACTGTTATTAAAGGGGGCTAGTAAATTTTTCAAACATTACAAACCTTCTTATATTTTTATAGAAATAGAAGAGGTAGATAATGAACAAGAAGTAGATGAGATATTGCTACGGTATGGATACATAATGTTAAGACAATTTGAGCATCATAATTTTTTATATACACTCGCAAAAGAGTGATAAAAAAAGGAAGTGATATGCGATATGTATTTTTGCTAAAAAATATACTAAAAAATTTTCGTATCAAAATAAAAAGTATTACAAAAAAAAATCCAAATTTGCGCAATCAAATGATGAATCCAATTAAATATAACACTTCAAGTTTGATAAGAGATACAGATAGAATTTTAATTATTGCGCCACACCCAGATGATGAAGTAATAGGTTGTGGCGGTATTATTGCAAAATATCCAGCGCAAGTTGATGTATTGTGCATAAACTCTAGTGGGGTAAAATATGATTGGAATCTTGAAACTGCAGAAGAAATAGCACAAATTCGGTGCAATGAGTTTTGTAATGTGATGGAGAAAGGTGGTGTGAAAAAATACTACATTTGCAAAATATGGGGAGTTCCTCCTATGTTTGATGGCATAAAGTCTAGTTTTGACAATTATCTAAAAAACTTTAACTTTATGGATTATGATATTATTTTTGTTCCACATAGGTTTGATGGACACAGAGAGCATAGGTTTGTTGGAAATTATTTGGCAAAAAAACTGATAAAAAAATCAGGTTATAAACAAAGCTTAAAAATTGCTAGATATGAAGTTTGGGGAACTTTGCAAGCACCAAATTATTACGAGGATATAACGGGATTTATTGACAAAAAGAGGGAGCTAATTGAAAGCTACGAGTCTAGAAAAAAAGCACATTATGCGGATAGGATTTTGGCATTGAATTATTATAGAGCAATTATTTGCTCTTTTAGTAATCCAAAAAGTTATGCAGAGGCTTTTTATGTTCAAGACATATGCGACTATCTATATGAAAAAGATGATAAAAGCTGGAAAAAAGAATGTTAAAAATACCTGTCTTTTTGGCTAGTGATGATAAGTATGCCCCATTTGTTGCAACAACAATGGCTTCCATACTTATGCACACAAATGATTTTATAGAGTTTTATATAATGGATTGTGGAATTTCAACCAAAAATAAGAAAAAAATTTGCAAAACGGATAAGTATTTTAAAAATTTTTCTATTGAATTTTTAGAAATAGACATAGAAAAGTATTTTAGTAAGTTTCCAGAATTAGAACAAATATCAAGGGCTATGTATGCTAGATATTTAATTCCGTTATTAAAACCTGACATTGACAAAGCTATTTATTCTGACATAGATGTAGCTTTTGTTAAGGATGTAAGAACTTTGTTTTGCGAAGAATTGGGTGGGAAAATAATTGGAGCAGTTCCCTCCCAAAGAGGAAATCTAAATAATAATTATAAAAAAGAAAAAGAGAAATTAAATTTATCCCCCAGCCATCAATTTTTTATGAGTGGCTTACTTCTAATAAACTGTAATTTGTGGCGTAAAAATGACATTACTTCTAAGCTTTTTGAACAAACTGCTTTTCATTCAAATTGTATTACTTTGCCTGACCAAGAAATTTTTAACATAGTGTTTGATAATAATTATATGCCATTGGATAAAAAATATTGTGTAATTTACAAAATATTCGACCAAGTTTATACAAAAGAGCAAATTGACAATCTAGTCAAAGAACAAGTAATAATTCATTATCCGGGGGGGGGCGATAGCAAACCTTGGAATAATAAAAAACTAAAATCTGCCGAGTATTTTTACGAAGCAGTAAAATTTACCGATTTTAGAAAGGAGATAGCGATGATTAGCAAAAAAAAGCCTATGATAAAAAAAATACTGCATAATATATTTGATGTGCGAAACAATTCAGAAAAAACACATAAAGTTGTAACTATTTTAGGGATTAACTTAAAGTTTAGAAAAAAAATCAGGCAAAAAGATTTGATAAAAACAATAGAAATTCAAAATGATAAAATAAAAGCCATATACACTTTGTTAAATAGTTGTGTTGATATAACTAAAGTCCCAAAAGCAAGAGGGGAATTAAGAAAGTTACAAATGGCAGATACTTTAGCTTTAGATATATTTGATAGATTATGCACCAAGCATAGTCTTACCTACTGGCTAGACTATGGTAGCTTGTTGGGGGCTGTTCGTCATAGGGGGTTTATTCCTTGGGATGATGATGTTGATGTCGCTATGATAAGGGGTGATTATGAAAAAATTAGGACGATTTTTAGGAACGATTTTGAAAAATTGGGATTTGAAGTAAATGAGGGGATAGGCTATTATAGACAAATAATTAGACTAAAATATAAAAATTCTGCCATTCAGATAGATATTTTTCCACACGATTTTTATTTCAAAGATATAGATTCTAGAGTGGAGGAAATAGAACTGTCAAATAAGATTGTATTGTGCAATAAGCAATTTTTTCAAGAACAACCTTTGGAATATTTACAACAAGGTAAAATAAAATTTTCCTATGAAAAACTACAAAGCATTACTAATAATGTCATATTGCAAAACAATAAAATAGATACAAGTAATGGCGCACTATTTAGTGGGTGTGAATACATTTGTTATGATAAGCCAAAAATTATTTCCAACAAATTATTATTCCCCTTAAAAAGAGCCTCTTTTGAGGACATTGAGCTTTTTATTCCAAACAATAGTGATTTATACCTTAAAAAGATATATGGCGATTATTTTTCATTCCCAGATTTTAGCGACCCAGAAATGTGTGCCCATAAAGACATTATGGATAAATGTAAAGGTATTGATGATATTATAATAGAGTTAAAAAATATTATAAAGAGTGATTTTGCTATTGCTTCAAAATGAAATTCTATAAAACAAGATATAAAAACTAATTAAATGTTTATTTTTAGGGCAAGTGAGGAGTGGGCGTATTAAAAACGGATTGCTTTATTTTATTCCAAACACCTCCCTCCACTTCTCCATTATCACTTCCTTGCTAAATCTTTCACTTACGATTTTTTTGGCTTCTTTGCCAAATGCAACCCGCATAGATTCATCGCGCATTAGGGTGATGAGTTTCTCGGCGTAGGATTCTAAGTCGTTATCAGCGATTAAAAATCCGCTTTTGTTATGCTCGATAATTTCACTTGGTCCTGTGGCTATGTCAAAGGATATGGGTGCTAAACCATAAGCTGTGCTCTCCAAAAGCACCATAGGAAATCCCTCAAAATGCGAAGCCATAGCATAGATACTTGCTCCCAAATATTCGCGCTCTATGTCTTTGGTAAAGGGTTTTAATAAGACAGATTCGCCTAGATTGAGTGCGCGAATCTTGGACTCTATCTCGCTTTTTAAGACTCCATCACCTACGATGATAAGTTTCCATTCACGCAAATCATTTGCCATATTGTCATTGCGAGAAGCGCGTAGCGATTCGTGGCAATCCATTTTAGGATTTATAGATTGCTTCGGCGAATCCACAGATTCGCCTCGCAATGACGGGTGGGGATTCGTCATTGCGAGATTTGGCAACGCCGAATCGTGGTAATCCACAATCTTTGTCTGCACCATTTTCCAAATATCAAGCAACCTTAAAAAGCCTTTTTGGTCGCCACTATCCATTCGTCCCACGCTTAGCACCACCTTTTGGCTGTGATTTGTAGAAACTTGCGGTATCGTAGGTAAAAAGTTTGGAATGACTCTTACATTGCTATGGTAGCGTTGCCATATATCTAGCTCTTTATTGGTGAGTAGGATTAGGGTGTCGAAATTTTTAAGACTTTTAAAATATTTGTCATTCGTACACTGGCTCAAAAAGTAGTAGGATATATGCTTAAGATGAATGTATTTGGTATTTTTATTTTTGTAGTATGGATAAAAATCTGCAAAAGTATTATCTATCACAAAATCATATTTGTTTTTGTTAATTACAACATTTAACTTTCTTTGTAATACTTCACCTGTTTTGATAAGTTTAAATTTCACTAAAAATCTTAATTTATATAAAAACACTTTTGATTTTATACAAAGTCTTTTATAATGCCCTTTGATTGTTTTTATATCACATTTGTATGGAGGCAAATCACATAAGTCGTGGTAGCAAACAACGCGAACCTCCGTGCTTAATGGATAAGGTATGTTTTTGTTTTTATTTTTTAAAGATAGGACTTCAATTTGTGGTTTACTCCCTCCACAACAGTATTTACCAGAATCAAATCTCATAGCATTAAAAGCATTTGCTAGATTTACAACTACTCGTTCTGCTCCACCACCAATTGTTATATCTTCAATGATAAGGAGGATTTTCATAGGTTACCACCCTTAATTCTTCTCTTTGTTGATTAACTTCCCTTTGCCTATCCACGGCATCATTGCTCGGAGTTTTTCGCCTACGCGCTCGATTGGGTGAGCGGCTAGGTTTTTGCGCTCTGCGTTCATTCGCGCATATCCTGCCTTGCGCTCTAGGATAAAGTCTTTGGCAAATCTGCCGTTTTGGATTTCGCGCAGTATTTCTCTCATCGCTTGCTTGGATTGCTCGTTGATTACGCGTGGTCCACTTACCATATCGCCGTATTCTGCGGTGTTTGAGATAGAGTAGCGCATATCAGCTAGCCCGCCTTGATAGATTAAATCCACGATGAGCTTTAGCTCGTGCAAGCACTCAAAATACGCCATTTCTTCGGGGTATCCCGCCTCTACGAGTGTCTCAAATCCCGCTTTTACAAGGCTTGTTACACCACCGCATAGCACGGCTTGCTCGCCAAACAAATCCGTCTCGGTTTCATCTTTGAAAGTCGTTTCGATGATTCCGCTTCGTCCGCCACCGATAGCGCAGGCATAGCTTAGCGCGATTGCTTTGGCATCGCCTTTGGAGGTGTCTTGCTCTACGGCGATTAAGTCTGGGATTCCCCCGCCTGCGACAAACTCACTTCGCACAGTGTGCCCTGGGGCTTTTGGGGCTACCATTATGATTCCCACGCCTTTTGGTGCAGTGATTTGCCCGAAGTGGATATTAAACCCGTGCCCAAAAGCGATGATTTTATCCTCGCTTAGGTGCGGGGCTATGTCGCGTGCAAAGACATCTGCTTGGAGTTCATCAGGGATTAAAATCATTATAATGTCCGCTTTTTTGGTAGCTTCTGCCACTTCTAGCACGCTAAATCCCTTTGCTTTTGCCTTATCCCAGCTTTTGCCGCCTTTGTATAGCCCGATGATGACCTCTACGCCACTATCGCGGAGGTTTTCTGCGTGGGCGTGCCCTTGAGAGCCAAACCCGATGATTGCCACCTTTTTGCGCTGTATGAGGGCTAAATCACAATCTTTGTCATAATAGACTTTCAATGCTTTTTGTGCTGCTTGAGAACTCATTGCAATCTCCTTTTTGGGTGTTTAAATTTTAAAACAGATTTTGGATTATAGGGCAAATTTGTTTAAGATTGCGTAAATTATCAAAAAATTCCCAAAGAAATACCCAAAACAAAAATGCAAATCTAGGGGGGTTAAGAATTTTTAAGTAAAATCTTGGGTGCTTTTTAAGTGGTGCAAAATCTAGCAAACTCTAAAAATCCGCAAAATCCAAAAAACTTCAAAGAGTCAAAAAATCAAAACTTCAAAAATGAGATGAAAAAGGATATGCTATGCTTCTTTCAAAACGGCTAAAAACACAGGGGGATTTTTGCTTTGGCTATCGCAGTTATTTGCCGCTTTTTTTGCTTCCTGCGCTGATTTTTGTGTCGCTATGTTTTGGGCAAAATCTAGTGAAGTTTGAAAATCTAGGGGATTGTAGTGAGTATTATGCTTATAGTCAATGGCTTATTTATGCAAGCATACTCATAGGCTTTGTAGGCGAGGGGATTCGTATGTTTGTGGCGGGGTTTGCAGCGCGTGGGACAAGTGGGAGAAACACAAGGGGGCAAGTCGCAGATGAGCTAAACACCACAGGGGCATATTCTATATGTAGAAATCCCTTGTATCTTGGCAATTTTTTGATGATGCTAGCTCCTGTGATTTTGCTTGGCAATGCGCTTTTTGTGGTGATTTTTGTGCTTGCTTTTTGGCTTTATTATGAGAGAATCATTTTTGCCGAAGAGAGTTTTTTGCTACCAAAATTTGGCAACGATTATGAAAAATGGGCAGATAAAACACCTTGCTTTTTGCCACGATTTAGTGCGTTTGTAAAGCCTAAGCTACCTTTGAGCATCTCTACTATAATACGCAAGGAGTATAATTCTATCTATGGGCTTATTTGTTCGCTTTTTGGAGTGCATTATCTTATCGCTATTTTGGGGTATTTTAAGTGGTGGGGAGTAAGTGGGGTTTTGC
>NZ_NXLN01000043.1:0-14993 GCF_003364135.1 Helicobacter sp. MIT 01-3238 | reverse complement strand
ACCCACTCCTACTTGATGTCCTAAGCCATAATCATAGTTTATATAAGTGCCATCATAGTTATTGAGAATGTTATAGAGTATGAGGGTGTTGGTGGATTCGAGGTGCTCTCTTTCTTGCATTGTATTTCTACATAACTGCACTGCTTGTAGTGTCGCACCAAGTTTAGAGATACAATCTATTGTGTCTTTTTGCGTTCTTGTTAGTTTGGGTATATCGCTACTACCATTTTCGCCACTGCTACTACCTCCACTACCACCGCTACCCCCACCACTAGAGCCACCTCCACCTGTGAGATATGACGCACCTGGTCCTGTTATGCTTATGATTTCGCCACTACCGCCAAACTTATATTTTCTTTTAACAAAAGCATTGCCTTGTGGAGTAGGGGTTATGGTAGTTTGAGTCCAATTTGCTTGATTTGCATCAGTTGTATCTGTTATATAAACGGTTACTCCACCTGTATCAAGCCAATTTGTCAAGGTTGAATCAAATGCGCCCCACTGTCTATCGCTTATTAAAGCTATCTTTATTGATGTTGGCTTGGTTTTATCTTTAAGCTCTATTTTTCCTATGCTTATCGTCCCTGCGTCCGTATTGCTTTGTGCAAAGCCGATTATTCTATCATAATCCCCCTTAGTGTTGTCTATTATAAGAGTGCCTATTTTTGTATCGCCATAAAAATACATACCATAAGTTGTGCGCCCAAACTCTGTGAGGGTTAGAGTATTTGCATTGATATTGCCCCAAAAATACGCACCATTAAAGGTGCAATCCCCCGTCTCATTTGGACCTGTGCAACTCATACCTGCTTTTGCCACATTGCAAAAAACACTAAGCAATAATATTAACAGGGGGGGGGGGAGCAAAACCTTTTCATACAATTACTTTTCCTATTTCTTGGCATTTTTAGATTTATCTATGGGCTATGCTTTTTGCGTAGCGTGATTTGGTGCTAGATTTTTATCTAGCTTTTGTTTGGATTTTTCACTTTGGAACTTTACTTGGATATTATATTATATTTTCCCTCATATATGCCTTTATCATTTGGCTTGCAATAAACATACCAAAACCTATAAAAAATCGCTTATATCAAATCTAGTAAGGAAATCACCACTACCTTTTGATACATTTACTGCGCCTAAATGCAAAACTCAAATCCTAGCTTTCTTAGCAAAATATGCGCATTGCAGGGCTTGGATTTTGAAGTTGAATCGCTTTTAAAGTTTTTGTGCTATTATGATATGTGCATAGTTTTATGGCGTTTTGTGAGATTTTGCAACGATATATTTCGTGTGAAAATAGATTCTTCTAAGGAGATAGTATGCCACTCCAAACTATAAGGCTTATCATAACTTCCATAATTTCTATGGCTTCTATGACTTCTGTGCTATTTGCCTTGCTAGTAAGCCTCTCCCAAAGCCTACTCGCCCTGCATTCTCCAAAAGCCTCCCCACAAATCCCACCACAAAATCTGCCAAAAAGTCTATCAAAAAATCTGCCACAAAATCTAGTAAATAACGAGCGATATATAGAATCTAAGCTAGACTCTATGTCCCTAAAAACCCCCAAAAATACGCCAAAAAACTCCAAACTGCTAAAAACTCACAAGCTAAAAATCCGCAAAACCACACCAAAAACCCCAAAATCCACCCTTGCAACCATCAAAAAATCCACCCAAAAATCCAAAACAACCCCTCTAAGCCGACTAAATCTAACAAGCCCCTTAAATAATGTATTTGACTTTAACCTAGAAGCCTGGCTATCTAGGCTAGCCCAGATTGCCTCTAGCACTGATGGTTCACTTTTTCATCAAGGTGTGTGTGGGACTTGCCTTTTGCACTCCTATGAGATAGCTGCCGAAATCCTATTCTATGGAAACACCCCTCCCACACAAGGTGGCTACTTTTTTGACACCGCGCCAAATGTAAATCCGTTTTTGAGCTTTAGGGCTAGGCACTCGCTTCTTTATGATACGCTAGATGACATTGCGGAGTATTATGTCTTGCCCGCAGATGATGTAAGCCAAAGGTTTGCCAACTCGGTGCGACTAAGCTATGCTAGTGCTATCTCACTACTTCCGCAGTTTGATTGGCGTTTTGTGGGGTATGGGGTGGAGCCAGATGATGTAGGCAGGCTTTTGGAGGGCGTGCTAGCTTCTAGGGTAGGCACACTATATGTGGTTTCGATGATTTACTATCAAGCAGATAGAGGGCTAGGACAGCACGGAGTGGTGCTAGTGCGCACTAGCGGTGGCGTGCGCGTGCTAGCGACAAATATCATAAACGCCACCCCACAAGAAATCGCAAATATCGCTAGGCTAAACACGGATTTTTATGAGCTGACAAACACCCTAGCCGACACTATGGGCGCAGGGACACAAATCGCAGCACTAGGGCTTGTAGAAGTAAGTGGGCGATACACGCTACCATTTGCTAGTGCACTTTCATTTAGCGACTGTAGTGGGGAGGGGGAGGGTATGAGAGGAAATGCAAGAATCCCAGCTGCTAGCGCACTAAATCAATGCGCTAGTGGTAGGTGCAATCAATAAAATCACAAAATCTAAAATCATCTTTGGGACAAATCACTTGAAGCAAAATGCAAAATCTTGCTCTTAAATTCTCGCGCAAATTTTTGTGCAAATTCTCACACAAGAAATCCACAAACAAAATCTATTTTTAAGTTCTCAAAAAAATCTTGGGCTAATCTCTTTAGGATAATCTTGCGAGGATAATCTCGCGTGGGATTTTCGCCCCCCACTTGTCGCGGGCAAATCCCTCACGCAACTACCACGCAAACCACCCTCACAGATTTTCACGTGATTTTGCTTGCGTGATTTTGCTTACACAAAGTTGAGCTAGATTCTTGCGTGATTTTATTCCCCTTTAGATAATACAAAAGCCCTATCTATGACTTTGCGCGTCTAAATTCCCCACGCGTTTAGATTCTGCGCACTCTAGGCTTTCTGCGTAAGACTTCCCCCGCCTAAATTTTTTCCCTCGATTCTACGCCTTTGGTTTTATCATATTTTCAGGCACGACATACTTATCAAAGTCCGCTTCACTAAGCAATCCTAGCTCCAAGCAAGACTCTTTAAGCGAGATTCTCTTTTTGTGCGCGTTTTTTGCCACTTTTGCAGCGTTTTCATAGCCGATATGCGGATTTAGCGCGGTTACAAGCATTAGTGAGTTGTGCAAGTTGTGGTCGATTTTTTCTTTATCTGGCTGTATGCCTACCGCGCAGTGCTCATTAAACGACCTCATCGCATCGGCTAGCAAATCAAGGCTTTGCAAGAAATTATAAATAATCACAGGCTTAAAGACATTAAGCTCAAAATTCCCTTGAGACGCTGCAAAGCCGATAGCCGCGTCATTTCCCATTACCTGCACGCACACCATTGTGAGTGCTTCGCATTGCGTTGGATTTACCTTGCCCGGCATTATAGAGCTTCCGGGCTCATTTTCTGGGATTAGGATTTCCCCTAGCCCACAGCGCGGACCGCTCGCTAGCCACCGCACATCATTTGCGATTTTCATTAGGTTTGCTGCCAAGCCTTTCATCGCGCCGTGTGTGAATGTAATCGCATCGTGGCTTGTGAGTGCGTGGAATTTATTTGGGCTTGAGACAAACTTCACGCCTGTAAATTTGCTAAGCTCATCGCTTACTTTCTCGCTTAGCTGTGGGTGTGCGTTTAGCCCTGTGCCTACGGCTGTCCCGCCGATAGCAAGCTCGCGTAGTGTGGGAAGTGAAGCAGTGATTTGCTCCTCGCTATGAGCTAGCATAGAGAGATACCCGCTAAACTCCTGCCCCAAAGTAAGCGGTGTAGCATCTTGCAAATGCGTGCGCCCGATTTTTACGATAGAGTCAAACTCTTTGACTTTCTTTTCAAATGTCGCTTTTAGCTCACGCAATGCGGGAAGTAGCTTTTTTTCGATTTGTATCACGCTTACGATACTCATCGCTGTGGGGAATGTGTCATTGGAGCTCTGAGACATATTGACATCATCATTTGGGTGGACTTTTTTGCCCTCTTTTGAGTCTTTGCGAAAATCCCCGCCTAGTATCTCGCTCGCGCGATTGGCGATGACTTCATTCATATTCATATTGCTTTGTGTGCCGCTCCCTGTCTGCCAAATGGCTAGTGGGAAATTATCATCAAACTTGCCCTCGATTATCTCATCACACGCCTGCGTGATTGCCTTTTTTTTCTCATCATTGAGTTTGCCTAGAGAATTATTCACCACCGCGACAGAACGCTTTAGCTTAGCAAAGCTATAAATCAGCTCCTTTGGCATTTTCTCAATGCCGATTTTGAAATTCTCAAAACTGCGCTGTGTTTGCGCACCCCAATACTTCTCGTTTGGGACTTTGACTTCACCCATCGTGTCGTGCTCTACTCTGTAATCCTGTGCCATTTTGCACCTCCGTTTTAGAAATTAAGATAAACAAATATGATAGCTTAAAATGATAAATTTGCCCTCCTTAATCCTTGCCAAGATTTAAGGTAAAGTTACAAGGCAAGGTTACAAAGGGCAAATAAAAGTCTTAAAGGAGTCTAGATTCTAGACATATCCTGCCACAAGTGCAAGCAAGTAGCCAAATACACAAGAGCTAAACACGCCAACAAGCCCCGGGATAATGAAGCTGTGATTTATCACAAATCGCCCGATATGTGTCGTGCCCGAGCGGTCAAACTGGATAGTCGCCAAGTCGCTTGGGTAAGTCGGCAAAATGTAATAGCCATAGCACGCTGCGGCAAAGGCTACGATTATGCCGGGCTCTACGCCGATTCCAAGTGCCAAAGGCACAAATGCTGCAAGTGCTGCGGCTTGCGAATTTACAAACTTTGAGATAAGGAGCAACATTAGCGCGTAAGTCCAAGGATGCTCTTGCACCACTTCTCCAAGCGTGGCTTTAAGCATAGGCGTATGCACGGCAAACATAGAATCTGCCATCCACGAAATCCCAAACACCGCCACCATAGCAATCATACCTGATTTGAAAATCGCGTTGTTGCCTATGTCGCTTACCTTTACCTTTGTAAAAATCACTAATGCAGAGCCAGCCATAAGCATAAACATCTGAATCACCGCAACCATACTCATAGGCTTATCATCAAAGCTTGGGCGAAGTCCCTTAAAAATCCCCAAAAGTGCGACAAGCGCAATCGCGCCTAAGAAAATAAACATAGCCACCCACTCAATCGTAGGGAGCTTTTGCCCTAGCAAAGTCTTGCTCTCACCATAGACATATTCTTTGAATTTTGGGTCTTTAATCCTCTCTTGAAATTCCTCATCTTTATCCAAGTCTTTGCCTCTAAACCACGAGTAGATTCCCACACATAGCACGCCTAGCGCACCGCTTGGGATTGTGATTTGAAGCAGGTTGATATACCCATCAAAGCCCTCCATATGAGGCACGCCCTCTGCTAGAAGCATAGCCGTTAGACTTACCACCGCCACGCTCACAGGCGAGCAGATGATTCCCATTTGGCTAGCCACGCTAGCTCCTGCCATAGGACGCTCTGGGCGGATATTGTTTTTGATTGCAATGTCATAGATAATTGGCATCATTGTATAGACAACATGCCCCGTGCCACAAAGAATGGTAAGAAACCAAGTTACAAATGGTGCAAGAATGGTTAAAAACTTCGGGTTACGGCGCAAGATTCGCTCCGCAATTTGTAGCATCACATCAAGCCCACCACTTGAGAGCAAAGTCGCACTCGCCACCACCACGCAAAGAATGGTAAAAATCACATCAATAGCAGGTTTGCCCGGCTTCACACCAAATCCAAAGGTAAGGACAAAAATCCCAATCCCACCAAGCAATCCAAGAGCAATCCCGCCCTTTCTCGCGCCATAAAACAGACAGATTAAAACGATTATAAGCTGAATTGCAAACTGCTTACCATCGCTTAATGACATTAAAAAATCCATAACAACTCCTTTTAATGTTAGATTTGTGAAACAATGAAAGTGTAAAAAAACACCATAAAATTCAAGGCAAATTTACAGCTTCACCAGACTTGATGATTGTTTCGGGATTGCCACTGCCTTTTGGACCGACTTTTATCCATATACATACGCCAACACCGATAAGTCCAACAAGTGCGGGAGGCACAGGCTCTAGTATAAGCCCTACGATGACACCTGCAAAAATCGCAAAGTAAGTCCAAGCGTTGCTACTAAGCCCTTCAGGTGTGGGACAGACAAATATAGCAAGTGCTACGATCATAGGAGAAAAAAGCTTTAGGCTTTTAGTGAGAGAGAATTGAGGGGGGGGGGGGTGGAAAAAGTGCTACTTGTTTGAGAACTCATTCCAAACTCCTTTTTGAAGAAATTTTAAAAAAGCATTGTAATATTAAATAAAAAATACAAATGATGAGGTTTAAATTTGACAAATTTACAAAATTTTAGTAGGATTTTTGTTGATTTGCAAAGGGCGTCTCAATGAGCCGAGCCTCTTGGGTCTTTTTGACTTTGCATATTACGCGCTAGGGCTTATGGCTCGGTAGGCTTCAACCTAGCGATACTTTCTAACTCTATCGAATAAATCCTATTTCCCTTATATATTCCTTTCAAAGTCTCTTTTAATGTTATCAGTGCTTGCACTTGCAGTCCATTTAAATCAAACATTATCTCATAGCGTGGTATCTGCACGCTTGTATGTCCATGCTTCAAATCAGGCTGAATCTCGCGCAAATGCGCATCCTCATAAAGCTGTTGTATATGTTTTACAACCTCAATATGCTCAGCTGGAGTAAATCCGTGTTTGACACTTTCGCGCACTGCCTCATCACTTGTCATTTTTAGTCGCCCTGCCTTATTGACAATCGCCACTCGCCCATCGTGCTTGTTTGTGATTGGTTTTCTTATGGTTTTAAGTGTTTTTAAGGCATCGCTACGCAAATCATAGGCTTTTTTATATTTATTTTCTGCCAAAACTTCGATTTTTATCATTTTGTTTTTGCCTTGCTCTATATTTTTATCTGCGATTATATCAATATTTCTAGCATTGTTTTTTACTTTCCTTTATACCCAAACTATCAATCCTCTTTGTGAGCCTCTCTATCTCTCTATCTGCAAAATCTTTAGCAAAAAATGTGTTCATAATTTGATTCTTAATATGTAAATTCCTATTTTATGAAATGTAATAATAATGCTTTTTAATCAAAAGTCGCTATAATGCTAACTATCTGCAAAACCAAATACAAGGAGTAAAAATGAAAAAACTGCTAAATGGGGAGCTATTTTTCGCTCTATTTTTCATATTTGTAAGCGGGGTAATCATCTACATAAGTAGTGCGAAATCCGCGAGCAAAGTAAGCCAAAAAGCCGCCGCTCATTTATCTGTGCAAAATCTACGCCAGATATATAGCAATAGGGACTCTACCAAGTGGGAAGCACCTCATATAGACAAATCCGTGCTAGAGGATTTCGCAAAAGAGCTAGGGCTAGCAGATGCCACAAGTGAGGAAAATCGCTCAAAGATTCTCTCCCACCTAGAGCTAAAGCCTCTACCACTTACCCCACCATATCCACAAGAAAACCCCTACACCAAAGAAAAAGCAGATTTAGGCAAAAAGCTATTTAACGACCCGCGCTTATCGCTATCAAACCAAATCGCGTGCGCTTCTTGCCACGACAAAGAACTAGGGTTTGCTGATAACAAAAGTGTAAGCTACGGACACGATAGAGCGCAAGGCTCTCGCAACTCTCCAAGTGTGGTAATGAGTGCCTTTGGCACGCACAAGTTTTGGGACGGACGCGCAAGTAGCCTAGAATCCCAAAGTCTTTTTCCCATAGCAGACCCCAAAGAAATGGCTTTTAGCGCGGATAAAGCTGTAAGAAAAATAAGCAAAATCAAAGAATACAAAGATGACTTCTATGCCGCCTTTGGCACGCGCAAAATCACAAAAGAGCTACTCTCTCAAGCGATTGCCACCTATGAGAGAAGCCTTATGCCTCATCACAACCGCTTTGATAGATTTCTAAACGGCAAGGCGGAGGACTTGAGTGATGAGGAAGTGCTAGGGCTTCATCTTTTTCGCACCAAAGCTAGGTGTATGAACTGCCACAACGGCGTAGCCCTAAGCGATGATAGATTTCACAATCTAGGCTTGCACTACTATGGTAGGGACAAATACGAAGACTTGGGGAGGTATGAAATCACGCGCGAAAATAGCGATGTAGGTAAATTCAAAACCCCAAGCCTACGCGGTGTCAAAAAAACCCCACCCTATATGCACAACGGGCTTTTCCCACACTTGCACGGAGTGCTAAACGCATATAACGCAGGTATGGCAAACCCTATCCCAAAAGAGGGCGCGACCTATAATCCACCATTCCCTAGCCCTGATGAGCTACTAAAAAAACTTGAGCTAAGCCAAGATGAGCTAAACGCACTAGAAGCATTCCTAAACGCGCTGTGATTTATCTAGCAAAATCTAGCACTACCTGATTTCGCTCTGTGATTTTATCGCTAGATTTTGGTTTTGCTACGATTGTCAGTGCTAGCGGTTAGCAGGACTTTCGACTAGCGGGGCTTCTAGGCAGTTTGCACTTGATTGTGCTTTAGTTTGGATTATTTCTTGCAAATCCGCTCTAGCGCGTCCACCACGCGCAAGATATGCTCTTGTAGCCACTTATCACTTCCGCCCCTGCATATCTGCTCGCCAAAAGCGCGTATTGAGCTATCAAGCGGTAGCTCATCATCTAGCATAGGATAGCTTACCTCGCCCAAATGATAGCGCACCATTTTTTGATATAGCGATGACTTCTCCACGCTATCGCTTACCACCACTCCGCAGTCAAAAAGCGCGATTTTGCGCTCCTTTGTCTCATCATATATCGCAGTTTTTTGCGTCCCTCCTATCATCATCTCGCGCACCTTGATAGGCGATAGCCACGAAGCGGTGAGATTGGCACTAAATCTTTTGCACTCAAGCTGTATATTTGCTAGTGCTTCAAACCCCTCATAACGGCGAGAAACCAAGCTATGAGATAAAATCTCTAGCCCAAAAAGAAAATCCAAAATACTCAAATCGTGCAATGCCAAGTCCCAAATGACATTTACGCTGTTTTGGAAAAGCCCTAGATTGATTCTGCGCGCTTGGACATAGAGTATATCCCCGAAACTTGCTAGATTGTCCTTTAGCCACACCACAGCGGGAGAGTAGAGAAATATATGGTCGCAATGAAGCGTTAGATTTTGCTTAGAGGCGATTTCATAGAGGGCGCAAACCTCACTTGTGCTACGAGCTAGTGGCTTCTCTACAAACGCGTGCTTGCCAGCTTTTAGCGCAAGGGAAGCAAGGGGGAAGTGCGTATGCGGAGGTGTGATGATAAATACCGCTTCTATCTCATCATCGCGCAAAATCTCATCATAAGAGGTGTATGCTATTAGTCGATTTTGCGGTGGATTTTGCAGTGTATTTTGAGTAGGCAAGTCTTTATTTTGCGTATGTGGATTTTGATTTTGCGCGGTGGATTTTGGATTTTGGACTGATTTAGCAAGACTAGCAAAATCACTAAGCGCGGCTTGCAGTTGCGCACTATCGCTATCATATACGCCTTTTAGGCAAAATCTATGCTGATTGCACAATGCCTTTAGCACATTCCTCCCCCAATACCCATACCCCACAAGGGCGCACTTTAGCTTTGTGTGCGTTGTCATTTTCAATGCCTTTTTACGATTTTAGTTTGGAGAGGATTTTCCCAAAAAGAAGCCCATTTTTATACTCTGTGATTTTTGCTTCATAGTAGCCCACGCTTATATCCTCTACCTCGCTGTCATTGATAAGAATCTCGCCATCTATCTCTAGCCCCCAGCGAATGTCTCTAGCAGAGTAAAAATGCTCGCTTATGCTAGCCCTGCCCTCGACTATCACGGGGATTTGCACTCCCTTTAGTGCACGGTAGCGAATCTTATCTTGGGATTTTAGGATTTTATTTAGCTTATTTAGCCTTGCATTTACCACTTTTGTGGGGACTTTGTGGCTCATCGTGTGCGCTAGAGTGCCCTCCTCACTAGAAAACGCAAAAAGATTTAGCCTATCAAATATCCCCTCACCCAAAAAATCCGCTAATTTGCCAAACTCCTCCTCCCCCTCGCAAGGATGCCCTATGATTATCGTGCTACGCAAAAAAGCATTTGGCAGTGAGCGCATAAGATTTAGTATTTCTCTTAGCTTTTTCTCTCCCGCACCGCGCTTCATTAGCTTTAGCATTTTGTCATCTATGTGTTGGATTGGCATATCAAAGTAGTTTTGCACACTAGGCGAGCTAGCTATCGCTTCGATTAGCTTGTAGTTAGTCGTGGTGGGGTAGAGATAGTGGATTCTGCTAGTTTTTGCTGCACCACTAGAATCTAGTGCTTTTATCAACGCCACAAGCCCATCTCTCACACCAAAATCTAGCAAATACGAGCTAGAATCCTGCGCGATGAAGCTAAAATCTTTGTAGCCTTTTTGGGCGAGATTTTCCACTTCAGCTAGCACGCTAGCGATAGAGCGTGAACGGAGCCGCCCCTTAAAGCTAGGAATAGAGCAAAAAGAACAAGATTGATTGCAGCCCTCTGATAGCTTGATATATGCGTGTATAGCGGAGTTGCTAATAACCCGCTTTGAGTGCTCATCGCTTAAAAACACTTCATCTTGGCTTGCAAGATTTTTGCCTAGATTTTGGCTAGGTGGATTTGTGGAGATTTGGCTTGCGTTGCTTTTTGTTGTGCTTTTTTGTGGAGATTTAGATAGGGTTTGCGATAGTGGGTTTTGAGTGCTTGAAGTGCTTTGAATGCTTGAGGGGTTTGCAGATTTTGCGTGGCTTGTAGAGTTTGTGGCATTTGTGGGGTTTGCTAGCGTTGGGGGATTTGGCAGGCGTGGCACTGCGCCAAAAAATCCTTTTTTGGCAAGCAAGCTATCGATTTTATCATAGTCGCGCACACCGATGATGATGTCGATTTCTGGCATATCGCTCTCTAGCTCTTTTGCATACCGCTCGCTTAGACACCCGCTCACCACGAGTATCGCGCCCTCCTTTTTCTCCCCCGCCACGCGCAAAATCTCGCCTATACTCTCCTGCTTGGCACTATGGATAAACCCACAAGTATTTACGATAATCACATCTGCTTCGCTCACCTCATCGCTTAGAGTTAGCTCGCTTAGCCTCCCTAGCATCACTTCGCTATCTACGAGATTTTTGGTGCAGCCTAGTGAGATTAGATGAAGTTTTTTTTGCCCTAGATTTTGGTGGTTTTTTGCCTGCGATTTTGCTTTTTGCTGCGATGAATGGCTAAATGTCGTGTCGCTAAAATTTGTAAAAATGTGATTCTCCTTAAAAATATTTTGTGCGTTTATTTTTGGATTTTCAAATTATAGCCAAAGCATTATCACAAGTGCATAAAAAGATTCTTAAATAACAAAACCTAGCAAAAAACGATTCCTCACAAATATTGCACAAATATTGCATTAGGCAAGAAGCAAATGTTGTAGCAATCTAATTGCTAAATATTTTTATGCTCGCTTTTATTCACTCTCTTCATAATCCGTTTTTTTTTTTTTTTGTAGAATGAAAATCAAAAACTAAAAGGAGCAAAAATGGCACAAAATCTTTACAAAAACAAAATCCAAACGCTAAAAGAGACGCTCTCACAAGGGCTTTTAGAAAAAGATGAAATTATCTCTTTAGTGCTATTATGTATGATAGCGGGGAAATCGGTATTTTTGTATGGACCGCCCGGGACGGCAAAGAGTCTTATCTCACGGCGCGTATCTTGCGCCTTTGATAGCAATAAATTTTTTGATTATTTGATGAATCGCTTTAGCACTCCTGAGGAAGTCTTTGGACCGCTAAAACTTAGTGAATTACGACAAGATAGGCTTGTGCGAAGTGTGGAGGGATTTTTGCCGAGCGCGGATTTTGCATTTTTGGACGAGATATGGAAAAGCTCTCCTGCGATACTAAACTCACTGCTAACAATCATCAACGAAAAGCAGTTTAGAAACGGCAAAGACAATATAAAAGTCCCGCTTCGCGGGCTAGTGGCAGCAAGTAATGAATTGCCACAAAAGGGACAAAGCCTTGAAGCATTGTATGATAGATTTATAATGCGCCTTATTGTCCCACCACTAAAGCAAAAGGCGAATTTTAAAAAGCTATTGCAAAGCTCTGGGGCAAAAGAGATTGTAAATGTAGCAGACGAGCTAAAGTTTTATGACAGAGATTTCAAGCAAATCAAATCACTCGTAGATAGCGCAAAAATAGATGAATCTGTGCTGAATGTGCTAGAACTTTTGCGCTCTAAAATTGAAGCCTACAATGACAAAAAAGCAGATGATGTAGAGAGTATTTATGTAAGTGAGCGTAGATGGGTGGCTATTATGGAGCTACTTAAATTTTCTGCCGTGCTAAGTGATAGGCAGTCTGTGGGGCTGATAGATTTGGCACTTTTGAAACATTGTTTGTGGAGTGAGGAGAGCCAAAAAGAAGAGATTGAAAAAATGCTAAAAGAATGCTTAGATAATTATAGCCCACAAGCTATCAAAAACGGAATAGATATAAAAAACCTAGCAAAACAAATTGAATCAACGATAAAAAATCCCGTTGAGCAAGTTGTCAAAGATTCTCTTTTAAAAGAAATTGCTAATGTTCATCATAAACTATATCAAGAATTGCAAAAATGTCTTAGTGAGGCAAATGATTTTAAGGATAAAAATGCCAATCCATTTGTCTCAAAAAGCGGATATGATATTTTTTTAAGCTCTTTTAAGGAAGCACAAGAAAATTTGGAACAAGATATTTTGGAAGTAAAAAAACTACAAAATAAAGTCAAAAATGCAAAAGTAGCTGCTCCTATTGCTTAATTTGGAGGCAAATAAATATGCAAGGCAACCAAGAAAAACCTAGCTTTCTTAATCGTATCCAACAAAATCTTATCACCAAATTTGATAAAGTCAAAGGGTATTTTGGCTTTTGCACTAGCGATTTGGCACAAAAATGTAACTATGACTTACAAAAAGATGAGTTAGGCATAGAGCAAAGTCTAGATGAGAATGTAAGAGCATACTATGAAAAAATAGAATCTAAGCTAGAGCAAGAACCAAAAGAATTGGAAAAAGAAAAAAATGACTACTTCAAAGCAGAAATAACAACCAAGCACAAAGAAAAATTCACAGAAGTTTCTTTAGATAGATTGCTAAGAAAAATAAAAAGCTACAATAGCGACTTTGAAGAGGTTTTTTACAAAAAACAGCTACAAGATTTTAGGCAAAAATACGCAAAAACTATTGCCAAAAAAGACAAAGAATCTAATGAAAAAGAGCAAAAAGCCAAATATAACCAAAAACTAAACAAGCTACTTAAAATCCTACATACAAACACAATCAGAACTTGGAAAAAACTCATAGAATCTAAAGAGACAAAAATACAAAAACAACTTATAAAAGATAGCCAAGATGAACTCATAGAGCGCATAAAAGAATGGATAGAGCTAATGCAAAAATTTCAACAACGATTTAAGTCTATGGAAGAAAGTGCGGATTTGTTTTCTAGCTATATTATGCAAAGTCTAAAAGCGGGTATGGAATCTGGCAAAAAAGTAAGTGAATGCGTAAATGAAAATGACTTGATGGGGAATCAAAGATACGGTGGGTATGGTGTAGGTGGCACAGATAATCTAAGCAAAAGAATGATAGATTTTGCAAAATGGCTTAAGCTTTTGGAGCAAGAATCGATAAAAAAACTTTGTGATATGCTAGGAAAACTACACAAAGCTCAAAAGAAAATAGAGCTAGAAACATACACACTGCAAAGAACATTTAACGCAACTATCCCAACGCCCTATGCCAAAGAGGAAATTAGTGGCGTTACGCTTGGTAGGGATTTGGAAAATGTCTTGCCCCAAGAATTAGCCCTGCTTAATGATAAAGATTTTAGCATTTTGTTTGATTTGAAATTTGCCGAAAATCGCCTATTTTGCTTTGAGAAGCAGGGATATGAAGACATATCTATGGTGGAAGAAATCTCCCAAGAGCGAGAAAAAGAAGTAGAAGACAAAAAAGGACCCATAATCCTATGTATAGATACGAGTGGCTCTATGAGTGGGATGCCAGAGACTATCGCCAAAGCCATAGCACTTTTTATGGCGCAAAGAGCGATGGAGGCAAGGCGAAAATGCTACCTTATAAACTTTAGCGTAGGCATTAGCACACTTGATTTGACTCCTCCAAATGGATTTTTTGAGCTAATGAGTTTTTTAGAAATGAGCTTTAGCGGTGGGACGGATGCGATACCTGCGCTTAGGGCTGGGCTAACAAAAATGAATGAAGAGGGCTACAAAAAAGCAGATTTGCTAATGATAAGTGATTTTGTGTTTAGTGATTATAATTTGGCTGGGTTTAGGGATTTGGCAAAGACAAAAGATAAGCAAAACAAGTGTTATGCTCTATATGTGGGTAACTTTGGCAATGATAAATCTCGCAAATCAATACTGTTTGATAAAGAATTTTACTATGATGGTTATACTCACGGTGTAGATGAGCTAGTAGAAATAAAAAATACTCTTTGATTTTTTATGCAAATCAATCACGCGCTGTGCTTCAATCGCTTGGCAAATAAATCAGCTAGCTTATCTCCCCCACCACACCAAATCTCCACAACACCTACACAACCAATCGCAACTATACCTCCACCGCTTCCAATAGCCACTACCCCAAGTCCAAACGCCACAAAAAATACCACAAAAATCCCTAAAAAACACAGCTTTTAAAAATTTTTATATTTTTTGTAAAAAAAATGTCAAAAATCTTATAGATTTAAGCATTTTTTAATAAGGGGGGGGGGTAGAATCCTCGTACGCTTTTTTGTTTGTTTTGTGGCTAGATTTTGGGCTTTGCAAGTTTTTGCAAATCATAAAATCTACCGTGAGGCAAAGCGTGAAGCGAATCTAAACCCCTTAAGGAGAAACGACAATGAAAAATTTGTCAAAATCAGTG
>NZ_NXLN01000042.1:0-15276 GCF_003364135.1 Helicobacter sp. MIT 01-3238 | reverse complement strand
GGGGGGGGGCGAGCCCCAAATACATAAAGCGGTTTGCCACCATTAGCGGTATAGAGTCTTTGTATCCCCAGCTAGATGAGTTTTTTATCTCCCAGCTTCTAAGTCAAGAGCAAAAGTCTTTGCAAATCGCAAAAGGACATTTTGAAAAACCTCAAGCACAGATTTTTGAGAATCTAAGAGATGCAATAGAGTGCAAGCATATACTTCAGTTTGATTATGCTCTAAAGCCCCGCATTGTCAAGCCTTATAGGCTTTTGCATATTGAGGGGGTTTGGTATCTGCTAGCAAGCCAATCAGGCAAACTAAAGCACTTCACACTATCCAAAATCCAAAATCTAATCGACACCAAAAAGTCATTTATCCCCAGCCAAAAAGTCGCCAAACTCCTAAAATCTAGCTACAACTCCACCACCTACTTTACCACAACCCCCAAAACCGCTCAAATTCTTTTGCTTACCCCAAAAGCTAGGACACATTTTTTGCGCAAAAATCTCCCACCAAATTTTTGCGTCCTAAAAGACAGCTATGAAAATCTTACCCTAGAAATGCGATATGCCTTTGATGATGAGGTGCTAAACTTTGTCAAGTCTTGGCTTCCCCACGCCAAAATCATATCTCCCATAAAACTCCACAAAAAACTTCAAAAAATGCTTGCAGAATATATACGCACGACAAATGCTGTCGTTACCAAAGAGTAAAATCTCACTTGCAAATGCCAAATCTCGCCTAAAGCAAACACGCAAAAGCATACAAACGCTACAAAAAAGCCAAAGAGCAAAATCAAAAAAGCGTAAAATGCAAAATATTGTGCAAAAGCTACAGGCAAGAGGAGGCATTGCAAATCTACTTTTGCAAGGAGCAAAAAATGTCAAAATTTACTCGTTTCGTTTTGGGTACAGCGACCCTAGCAGGTGTGGGCTATGCAGGATACAAGATAAAACAACACCTAGATAGCCAAAAGGCAAAGCCAGAGAATGAGTTTTTGGACTACAAAGACTTAGCCATACAAGAAGCAGGCAAAGCAGTTGCAAACGCGCTAGATACTGCTAGTGAGTGGGTGGCAAAAGGCTATGAAAAGATATTTGATGAGCCTTTTTATGGGCATTGTAAGCAGGGCAAAATACTAACAATGACAAATGAGATTGCCCGCAAGAGTGTTTGTAAGCATTTGGGCGAGAAAAAGCTAGCCCCCGCACTCATCAAAGAAGCGGAATTTACCCTAGCAAAGCATAGTCGCTTTGATTTGGGATTTTTGGATAATGAGCAACAAGATGAAGCTGATGAGCTATGGGAGAGAGGAGAAAACATCTACAACTTCATAGAAGCTATATATCGGCTAGAGGCGCAATGCTATGAAGCGCACAAAGCCATAGTGGATTTTGTCTCGCTTGCTAGAGAATCTAGCAGTATTGACTCTGCTAAGCTAGATGATTTAAGCAGAGATTATGAGGTTTGTGATAGGAAGTATGACTTGTGCGACATAGAGGAAATCGCACTTGTAAATGAGGTTAGCGATAGCATCAAAAACGCTTGCGAGAAACTCGCCACACTAAAATCTAGCGGGGAAAACTCTAGCACGCACTTCAATCCAGAAGAGGCTTTGGAGCTTGCTCTAGTGATTGATAGCGTGATAAGAGATGATTTCGCTAGTGGCGGTAGGTTTTGTGCCAAGCCTGTGGAGGCACTCACAGAGCGACTAAGCGCGTAAGGCTACATATCATCGCTAGCCATTACTATTTGCCAGTGAGGAATCTCACAAGCGGCTTTTGCCACATATTTGCTGTGAGATTCCTGCAACTAGGATTCCTCAAACTTTATCAATGTGAGATTCTCTAAAACAAAGATTTCAAGCACCCAAAGTAATAGCATTCACTTTTTGCCATATTTAAGCGTTTTTTATTTTTCTATCTTGTTGTGCTTTCTATATTCTTTGTCGCATTGAGCATTCTATTTATAGTATTTAAGCATTTTGTTTCCTATTGCATTATAAGCACTATTTGTCATATTTAAGTGCAAACGAAATATCTTTTTTATGTTATTTGGTTTTTAATATTCTTTAGATATTTCTAGTTTAAAAAGCCACTTAAGTATGACAAGAATTTACGCTTTTTTTAGCAAAATTTAATATTGCTTTTTGATTAGCTTTTGTGATTATGCTAGGTTTAGTTGTGATAGATTTTGCATAGTGTTCCTTTGTAGTGGATTTTGGTTTAAATTTGACTTTTAATGCAAAAAGTTTTATAATTGCGCTAAGTCGGCTATAAAGTGTAGCTTTTGCTTCGCGCAAGTTTTTCCGTGTTTGACACGAGTTTTTGCTGGTTACCGCATTTAGCTGGCTTCGTAAATTAACTCATACTTCTTTATAATATCTCTTACCCTCTTACTTGTCCCATTGTAACTTGTTTTATATATCATCTTTAAGTTCTTGTTTGGCGCAGCGATACTTACTAAATTTATCAATCCTTTATCATTTTTAAAAGCCTTGTAAAAATAATAAGTGTCTTGCGTATCTCGTGCGACAAAAAGCGGATTTTGCAAAGTTTTTAGCATACCACCACTAAGCCAAATTCTATTTTCTTTGCCATTTCCTTTGATTTTGTTTTGTTTGTCTCCACTTTTTGTAAGATGATAAAACATATACTTTGGATTAACTTCTATGTTTGCAATAGGTGTTTTAATGGTGGCTTTTTGCGTATTTCTAAATTGTGCTAAAAAATTTTGGTAATTTAATCGTTGTGGCATAGGCTCGCTGACTAATTCAAGTTTGCCAAAATCTACTTCGCCATCTGGTGTCAAAAAATCACTTAACATATCTTTGCCTTTTGTGCCCTTTGGGATTTTGGATTATATCACTTTTTATGTGGATTATCTCTGGAATTGCTTTAGCACGCGGGTTTGTACGGGCTTTTTTGGTAAGCATTCTGCGGTTTTTCGCTAGCGATTTTGCAATGCTTTTTTTTATTTCAAAAACAGCTTTGCATATTTCACTTCTTTGGAGAATTTGATTTTTTTGCCATATTTAAGCATTTTTATTTTTCTGCCGTATTAAAATCCTATTTTCTTTATTGCATTGTGCATTTTATTTTTTATCGTGTTTAAGCACTTTGTTTTCTGTCGCATTGTAAGTATTATTTGTCATATTTAAGCGTAAGCGAAATATCTCATAAAACTCAAAACCTTACAAAACTCCAAAATCCACAAAATATCACAACCCCAAATATCACAACTTCCCAAGATTTAAAAACATACAAAAAAATCTCACCAAACCTTAAAAACCACTTAAATACCTTAAACCTCCCTTAAACCTCCAAAAATCCCTCAAAAATCATCAAAAATCCAACTACAAAAAAAAAAAAACAAAATGTTACTTATCGTAGCTTGAGAAAACCCCGCTACACACGACATTTTCGCAAAATCTGCAAAAAATCTACAAAATTTTTGCAAAAATTTATGCAACTAGGTTGCAGACGACAAATGCTGTCGCACCCCTTTTGTATAATTTTATTATTAAGAATCTTGGGATTTTCTTAAGCTTTTCTTGGGATTCTTACAAAACCAAAATCAAAAGGAGCATTTATGCTAGCTACACAAAAGAGTTTCATAGAGTATTTGGAGCAAGTAGATACACTTGCACAAAAGGCAAAGATTCAAAAGCCCAAAGCAAGTCTCATAGCTTCTATCAAAGATAGAGAATTGCTAGTGCCTGTGGTGGGCGGATTTAGTGCAGGTAAAAGCACAGCGTTAAATGCGTTTTTAGGTGAGGATATTTTAAGCGTGGCGATTACGCCTGGGACTGCTTTGGCGACAGAGCTTCGCTACATAGATGGCGAATCTTATGCAGAGGGCGTAAAGGACAATGATAGCGTTGAGAAAATCGCTATTAGTGCGCTAGATTCGCTAAAAGATAGGGCGGGAGAATTTAAATATATCAAACTTTATTTAAACAATCCCAAGCTAAAGCAAATCGCACCTTTGATTTTAGTGGATATGCCGGGATTTGATGCGCCACTAGAATTGCATAACAAAGCTATTATGGAATATTTGGCGCGTGGGATTTACTTTATCATCTTAGAGAGTGCAGAGAGTGGCACTATTGCGATGAGTATCAAAAAGCACATTGACAACCTAAAAACTTTGGGTAGAGATTTTAGCTTTTGTTTGAGTAAGGTGGATTTAGTTACGCCTAGCACAATGCAAAGCATAAAAAATAAAATCGCCACCACCCTAAAAGCAGAATTTGGCTATGACAAAGATATAACATTGCTTGGCGAAAATGAAAATCGCACTAAGGCATTGCAAACAATCATAGAGCAAATCAACACAGAGAGCGTCTTTGAAAATCTCTACTTAGATACTTTGAAATTTGATTTTAACGACACAAAGTCAAGTTTGCAAACGAAGATTGGCGCACTAAAATCCACCAAAGAGGAGACAGACGAGGCACTAAAAGAGTTGCAAAACGCGATAAAAGTCATCATCGATAAAAAGCAAAGTCTCGCGCAAAACACTACTAGCGACATTCAAAGCGCAGTAGATGGCACGATGATGGCAGTGGATAGGGCGATTGAGGGTAGCATTAGCTCCATAGCACAAAACGCGCTTAATAATCCGCAAAGCGTAAATTCACAAGTGAGCGAAATCGTTCGTAGCACACTTTTAAGCGAATTTACAAAGCGTGGAGGCAAAATGCGTGAAAATCTCATCAGCGATTATAAACTCGCGCTAAGAGATTTAAATATCGTTTCGTTAGAAATTGATTCATCGTGGGTGGAAAATGTCGTAGGCGCGATTAACACGGCGTTATATAATATCTCTATTGGCGTTAAAGATAATAGCGAATTGATAGAATCTATTGCCACTTTATTGGATACGGGTTCATCTCTCACTTTGGGTAAAAATCCTAATCCATACATTCAAATTGCAGCCATTGTCGCAAAAATCGTGGCTAGTTTCTTGCGCATATTTGGCATCAAAAAAGAAATCGATGAGGGCAAATTGCTAATGGATATTTTGCAAAGCGTTCGCACAACCGTTGTGCCAGAAGTTAGCACCGCTTATAGCAATCAAATATCCGCTACAAAAGAAATCATTGCCACACTTATTGAATCCAAGCTAAAAGAAAAGCAAGATGAAATAAGCAAAGCACAAGAGGAAAAATCCAAAATCGCAGATAAGCTAAACGCTGAGATTGCGGATTTAAGCGAAATCATAGAGGCATTAGACAGCCTAGCGACAAAATATCTTTACAAATAAGGAGTTAAAAATGAGTTTTAATGAATTTCTAAACAAAGTAGAAAAAATCGGTAGCATAGTAGAGGCAAATGCGATTTTGCGCGATGAGGGCGCGAATCTTCGCAGAGAGCATTTTATCAAAAGCGTTGATGAATTTAAAAGCGACCAAGCAGAGTTAGAGCGTAAAGAACGATTGCTAAAAATCGGCATTTTAGGGCGTGTAAAGGCGGGTAAAAGCTCGTTTTTAAATGCTTTGATTTTTGGTGGAGAAAATGTCTTGCCAAAGGCTGCTACGCCGATGACTGCGGCTCTTACTATTTTAGAGTATGCCAAAAGTCCAAATTTTAGCGTGGAATTTTACACGAAAAAAGATTTAGATGAGATTGCCACAAAAGCAAGGGAATATCAATCTAAATTTAATGAGTGTGTAAATGCAAAATTCATCGAGTTAAAAGCAGAGGAGCAAAGAAGGGTATTAGACCCAGCGCAAATCGATGAGGCAAAATTACGCCAAAATGCTTTGGATATAGTTGAGAGTAGTAATTTTAAAATAGAGCAGGAGGCACTCTTTGCGTGTTATGAGCAAAATGAGCTAATTAAAAAGAGTAAAATTTCTTTGGCAGAATTAGAGGCGCATAAAGATTTTAGTGGAGATTTAGAGGCGATTCGCGCTAAATTAAGCGACTTTGTGGGCGAAAGTGGCAAATTTATGCCATTTACTAAGTCAATCACATTAAGGCTAAATAACGAGTTTTTGCAAGATGTGCAAATTATCGACACTCCCGGGCTAAATGACCCTGTGCCGTCCCGCTCAGCTAGGACGCTGGAATTTTTAGATAAATGCGATGCGGCGTTAGTGCTATCCCCTGCTGGGCAATTTCTCAATGCAAGTGATGTGGATTTGCTTGATAAATTGGATAAAAACTCCACAACAAAAATCTTTTTTGTGGCTTCTAGGGCGGATTCGCAATTACACGGGCATATTTTAGGAAAATCAAATGGAAATTTGGATACGGCAATATCGCTTATAGAAAATGAGCTAAGTTCAAGTATCTCACAAAAATTGCACGAGGGCGAGGCAGAAAGTGTGATGATACAAAGGGCGATGAATGCAAAAATCATTCTATCATCAGCAATTTGTGCCAATTTTGCCCTAAGGGCAGAGAGTGATTTAGATGAGGACGAATCACACGCACTAGGGCTTTTAAAAAAGCACTATCCTAATGATTTTTCGCCTGAAAAGAAAATGGATAGCTTTAAAAAACTTGCAAATATGCAAACACTACAATCAATTTTTGCAGAGCTAAAACAGCAAAAAGAAGCTATTTTAGCCCAAAGATTGGCTGAGAGTTTAGCCACAAAGCAAAATAACCTTAGCTCTTATCAACAAGCCCTAATTGACATAGTCAAAAATCAAATCGATTTATTGCAATCAAGCGACTTGGATAAGCTAAAAGAGCAAGAAATGGAGTTGCGCAGAGTCAAACGAGATGCTGAATATGCACTAGATGAATCTTACGAGGATTTAAGAGATGAGCTAGTCAAAGAAGTAAGAGAATTGCTAAAAGATAAAAAGGATATGTTTTTTAGGGATTTGAAGGGCAAAAGCGAGAGAGCGGAAGATAGCAAAGATGAGAAATACCAAAAGGATAAAGGTAGTGGTTTTTTGGGCTGGCGTGATTTGTTTGGCACTCGCTATGTGGAAAGCTCTAGAAAGGTTATCACTTTTAAAGCAGGTGCGGTTCGTAGTGCCATTAAAGAGACTTGTGCGAATTTAGAGGATTTGCTTAGCGTTGAAAGCAGAGATTTTATCAAAGAGTGGCGCAAAGAGGCACATAAGCGAGTAAGCGCAATATTGCTTAAGGAAATGGAGGGCAATAGCATTTATATGGATAGAATCCTTATATCAAATAGCATCAAATCAGCCTTTAACGCCATAGAATACCCAGAGATAAGCTATGAATCAAAGATTCCATACTTTATCAGTGGTGCAAGTGGCACACTAAGTGGTAGCGAAGCAGAGCAATTTATTAGCAAGGTTGAAAACTATATCAGTGATTTCAAAATCCAAGTAGGCAAGGATATAAATAGCTTTGCAGATAAAATAGGTGCGAATTTAAAGGGCATAAAGCTAGGTGATAAAATCTTTGGCAATATCATCAAAGAAATCGAGCGACTAAAAGATGACTTAGCAAGCAAAGAAAAGAGACTTAAGGAATACAAAAACTTACAAGCAAACTTAGAGGAGGCAATGAAATAAGTATGCTTAGTAAGATAATGGGATTGTTTGGATATGTAAGCCGTGATTTGCTAGATAATGAAGTGGCTAAAAATACTGCGCTAGAAAAGCAAAAGGCGGATTTACACAATGAAGTAGAAAATCTCTCATCGCACAATGCGAATCTAACCTTTAAAAATACCCTTATCGCTCAATTACTAGGCGATAGGGGATATAGTGAGCCACTGCAGAGATTTAGAGAGCAATTTGGCGAGTTTTATAACTTTATGAATAACGATGATAGCTTAAGTAACGAAGCAGAGGCATTTTCACTAATGCAAAGCATAGAAAAAGAATTAGAAGTCATCTCAACTGCCCCGCAATTATATAGCAAAGAAGTGATTGCGGTGGGTGGCGGATTTAGCGCGGGAAAAAGCGAATTTATCAGCTCACTAATCACTGCGCAAAATGTGAGTTTGCCTATCGGCATAAAGCCTACTACGGCGATTCCTACCTATGTGCTTTCTAGTGAAATAACGCAACTTGTGGCGTTTTCAAATAGTGGCGTGAGAGTGGAGCTAAATGAGTTAGATTCAGAGATTCATAGCAAAATCAACCACGATTTTATTGAAAGTTTTGGCTTTAATCTCAAAAAGATTATGCCCTTTATGGTGCTAAAAACGCAGAAAAACTACGAGCAGTTATGTTTCATCGATACGCCGGGGTATAATCCATCAAAAGACGGCTTTAAATACAGCGATAGAGAAAGTGCAAATGCGTTTTTAAGCAATGCAAACGCTTTGCTTTGGCTAATAGGGCTTGATAGCAAAGGCACGATAGAAAAAGATGATATTGATTTTTTAAGAGAGTTGGATTTGTGCCATAAAAAACTCTATGTCGTGCTAAATAAAGCAGATTTACTAAGTCCAAGTCAAAGAAAAGCCGTGCTAGTGCAAGTCGCCAAACAGCTAAACGCTTATAGCATAGAGTATGAGGGCATAAGCACATATAGCGCGACAGAAAGGGAAGAATATGAGTTTGAAAAAATCCCACTAATGGAATTTTTGGATTCGCTATCCTTATCACAAACCTTGCAAAAAACGCTTACAGAGCGACTTTTTAGTGTGTATGCAATGTATAATGAATCTATCTTGCGTAAAAAGAAACGCAAAGCAACGATTTATAAAGCATTGCACGAGCTAGACATCGCTCTAGGTGGGGAGCTAGATGAGGATTCGCTACATTTTGGGCGACTAAGCAAAATCAAAAACATTTTTCAAGTCGGCAAAGAAACAGAGCAATCGCTAAGCGAACTACAAAAAATCATCTTAGAGATGAAAAAATCTATCGATGAGATTTTTGGCAAAGTGCTAAAAATAGATTTGCCACAAATAAATGAAAAAGACATAAAAATCGAATTTGACTTAGCAGTGGAGGAAATCATCGATGATGAATCCAATCAAACAAATAAACCACGCACCAAAAAGAAACGAGATTCAAATAGTGATAAAGAAAGAGATAATCCGTGGTGGATTCATTTTTTTCCCCGTTGATTTGGTGAGATAAAAGAACAACAAAAAGCACCCACTATACACATAAATAAAATTTTTATATTTTTTGTGATTTTGCACTATGAAGCGACAATATTTGTCGCATTGGCTTTGTAAAATATCCCCGCAAAAATCTTACACAAAACTTGCAAAATCTCATCGCAAAATGCCACCGCAAAATCGCATTTGCATTTTGCAAATAAACTCACAAAAGGAGCACTCAAAGTGGAAAAAATGAAAAAATGGCTTGATATGCTTAGCGTAGGTTTTAAGTTTCTAAGCGAGTTTGAAAGCTTTTGGAATCTGCCTAAGCTAACGAGAATCGGCACGCTAGGCTATGAGTTAAAAAGCAAAATCGACACTTTCACAAACGAGTATGAATCCAAGCAAACGCGAATCAACTCGGCATTTGAAGCACTAGACTTGGCGCTAAAGTATAAGCGTGAGAATCCAAAAGAGTTTGAGGAAATCTTTAGCGCGTTAGAGAGGTTTAGCCAAAAGCGCAAAAGCGATAGACAAATCGATGAAGCGATAAAGTCGTTTTTTGACTAGCTTTTTGGCTTTGATTTAGCTAGCGCAAGTGATTTGGCACGACTATCGCACGATTATCAAAGCAACTACCACACACGACTATCAAGCGACTATCGCACGACTATCACGCGATGATTTTAGGCAAGTTTGAAGCAGATTTTAGCAAACTATAATTTTCACAAAAAGGAGCAGATGATGGGCGGACTTATTTTATTTATAGGGGCGATTTTTGCAGCTCTTTTTGGGCTAGCTATCGTTATGGCGTATATTACCTTAGCAGTTTTTTTGGCGTTTATCGCGGGTAGTGTGGCGATTTTTTATTACTTTGGTGTGGCGTGGGGACTAGCTTGGCTAGGGGCTTGGTGGCTAGGCACATACCTCATAAGCAAATCAGACACCAAGTAAAATACTATCGCCACAAATCACACTAAATCACACTAGGACTTCACAAATGATAAACCTACTAATCCTTTACAATCCATACTACCAAGAGCGCGTGATAGAATCCCACCTAGAAGTGCTAAAATCTAGTGGCAAAGTCGCCTTTGGCAAGGTGCGCTCCAAGCTAAAAAATAGCCTAGAAGTGCCACAAAATCCACTAGATTTGCCCTCCCTGCAAAAAGAGCTAAGCGCACAAAAAGCGAGAAATAAAAACGCATATTTGCAACTCTTTTTAACTGATTATGCCAATCTCTATGTGGCAAAGGTAGAGCAGATTTTAGAAACTCTAGAATCTTCAAGCGGGATTATCCCTAGCTACTATGCGCAAAAAGCTTTAAGTATAGATGCGTATTTCATCATCACAGATTTGCGTGAAATCGTGCGCAATGATTTTGCTACTTTGCGTGATAAATATTTGGCAGGATTTCGCACGCCCGACTTTGGCGGACACACTTATGCTATTTATGGCAACTCCTACTCCTACCCGCTGAAAATCACGCAAAAAACTGAAGTGGATTATTTCAGTGATGAAAATCTACAAAATACAGAGGCAGATACCACACAGCAAGCAGTGCCTAAAAAGCACTTTTTGACATTGTTTAAAAGCGCGGAGTTTTTGGCAATGCAAGAAAATCTCGCACACTTTGTGCTAGGAGAGACACTCCTCTACGCCCTGCACCCAAATAGCTTTGAAAACCTTGTCTATGCCGAGCTAGAGTTTAGCGCAAACAAAAATGACACGGCGTATGACTTTAGTGGTGTGGTGCTACGGTATGCAAAGGCGTTTGAGCAAGAGTGCAGGGCGTTTGTGCGCACACTCATCATAGAGCTAGCAAAGACTGATAGCGCAGTGCTAGAAATCCCCTATGAAGAAAACGGGCACAAAAAGCAAGTAAGCGACTTAGTGCAATCAGGCACGGCTCTAGGAGTGTATGCCTACTTGCTAAAAGGCGAGCTAAGAGCACACATAGACAAATACGCCAAGCAAAATCCCAAAATCTCATCTGTGGTAAAGCACTTAGTAGCAGGGATAAGAGCTATCCAAACACTGCGCAATCCAGCCGCACACGGCGAAAAATCTAGCATAAATCAAGCCAGCGATATTCGCAACAAAATCTTAGGCATAGGGCAATATAGTCTCATTTCTAGCATTGTAAAAACAAGGCTAGAAATGCAAATTTAGATTCTGCGTGCTGTTTGTTTTAGATTTAAGACATTTTTGATTATAATGCCAAAGCATTATGCAAAAATATGCAAAATTTTGCAACACTTAAATCATCTAGGAGAATCTATGAGCACCCAAAAATCTACCCCAAAATCTGCTTTCAAATCTACCACAAAAACTACCCCCAAATCCACGCTAAATCCCCAAATCATCGTGCTTGACTTTGGAAGCCAATACACCCAGCTAATCGCCCGAAGACTGCGTGAAATCGGTGTCTATACCGAGATAATGCCCTATTTTGCTAGTGTAGATTTACTTCAAGCGAAAAATCCGCGTGGGATTATCCTTAGTGGTGGTCCTGCGAGTGTGTATGAAAAAGACGCCTACAAGCCTGAAACGGGCATTTTCACGCTAGGAATCCCTGTGCTTGGAATTTGCTATGGAATGCAATATATCGCGCATTTTTTTGGTGGCGAAGTGGCGAAATCTCACGCCCAAGAGTTTGGCAAAGCACATTTAGAGATTATGGATTCTAGTGGCATTTTTGCGGACATTAAAAGCGATTCTATGGTGTGGATGAGCCATAGCGATAAAGTGATTGCCCTGCCAAAGGGCTTTACGCGACTAGCCAAAAGCGAAAATAGCGAGATTTGCGCGATTGCAGATTTAGAGCGTAAAATCTATGCGATTCAGTTCCACCCCGAAGTGGTGCATAGCGAGTGCGGAGCGCAGATTTTACGCAACTTTGCGCTTGAAATCTGTGGGGCTAGTAATGAATGGAATATGCACAATTTTGCCGAGATAGAGATTACCAAAGTGCGCGAAGTGGTAGGGCTACAAAGCGCGGATTTAGAAAAAACAAAGGCGGAAGTATCTTTAGATAATTTTGGGGGTTGTGCCGACACGAGCGAGGAAATAGAACGCAAAGGTTCATTGACGAAGCGAGTGGCAAACTCCCACAAAAGTATCAAAGAGACAACGCCGAGCAAAGTATTGTGCGCTGTAAGCGGTGGCGTGGATTCAAGTGTCGTAGCCGCGCTTTTGCACCGCGCTATCGGGGATAATCTAATCCCCGTCTTTGTCGATACAGGACTACTGCGTGCGGGTGAGCGTGAAGCTGTGGAGGCTATGTTTAGAGAGAATCTGCGCGTCCCGCTTATCACAGCAGACGCGAGCGAGCTATTTTTAAGCCGACTAAAAGGCATCGTGGAGCCAGAGCAAAAGCGCAAGATTATCGGCGAGACATTCATCGAAGTCTTTGAGCGCGAGGCAAAAGCGCACAACGCAAATGGCGAAATCAAATTCTTAGCGCAAGGCACACTCTACCCCGATGTCATCGAATCTGTGAGCGTAAAAGGACCAAGCAAGACAATCAAATCCCACCACAATGTCGGCGGATTGCCCGAGTGGATGAAGTTTGAGCTAATCGAGCCATTGCGCGAACTCTTTAAAGACGAGGTGCGCGCACTTGGGCGTGAGCTAGGAATGCCCGAATCTATGCTTATGCGCCACCCATTCCCCGGACCCGGACTTGCCATTCGCATTATGGGCGAGGTTACGCGGGAGGACTTGGCGATTTTACGCGCGGCGGATACTATCTATATCGATGAGTTGCGCCAAAATGGGCTGTATGATACTGTGTGGCAGGCGTTTTGCGTGCTACTCAATGTGCGGAGTGTCGGTGTGATGGGCGATAATCGCACTTATGATAATACTATCGCACTTCGCGCGGTGGAGGCGATTGACGGAATGACGGCGAGGTTTAGTAGGCTAGATTTTGACTTCCTAGAGCGCGTGAGCAATCGCATAATAAATGAGGTAGGGGGGGTAAATCGCGTGGTGTATGACATAAGCTCCAAACCCCCAGCCACGATAGAGTGGGAGTAGGATTTGCGGATTTTTTGTGATAAAATTTTTGTTTAAGGAGTAAAAATGGATTTAAGTAAATGGGACATAAAATTACAGTCAGATGCAAATAATAAATATTTTATGTTTCCCAAAGATGAAACAGAATTTAAAAAAGCAGTATTTATGGATAATAAAAAGAAAGGACTTATTATACGCATTTTTACAAATAATGATGAATTTATACTCGATAGAGTTGTTAATAGCAGACAAGATGATTGGGGTATTTCACCATATATGTTTATCAGTAATACTTATATAGACAGACAACAGATTAGATATAAATATAGGAACTACAAAATATATGCTGTGCCTAAGGTATATGAGGATATGTTGCCACCAAAAGAAACAAATACTCATAATAAACCTACAACAGAGGAAGATTCAGACCAAAACAAAGGAGAAAATATGAAAACAATCCCGCCACTTAATCAAATCCTTTATGGACCGCCGGGGACGGGTAAGACTTATAGCACGATTGATAAGGCATTAGAAATTTTAGGCGAACAAATAGAGAATAAAGATAGGGCAGAGTTAAAAGCCAAATTTGACAAATATCGGCAAAATGGGCAAATCGAATTTGTAACCTTTCATCAAAGTTTTTCGTATGAGGAATTTGTCGAGGGAATCAAGCCAAAACTTATAGATTCTAGTAATGGTGCAGAATCTAGTGAAATGAGCTACACCATAAAAAGTGGGATTTTTAAGGAAATCTGCGATAGAGCCAAACAAAATACAAAGGAATTTGTAACAAATCAAAAAGTTACTCAATTTTGCGTTTTAGATAAAAATAAAACGCTGTGGAGATTGTATACATTGCCAGATGCAAGTATTGACAATGATTTCTTTGATGAATGTATTAAAGGTGAATATGTCAAAGCTTATTATGATTATGGTGGAGTTGCACTTAACAAAGAAGCAAAAAGTGGCGACTATATAGTCATTCCAAGCATAAATTATGGCGAAATGTCAAAAACTATTAGGGCTTTTGGTATTTTAGGTGATAATGACGATAGACAAACAAAGGTGAATGAGATATATTATAAAAATGTTAAGTGGCTTTGGGTTGCTGAAAGCACAGATAAAATACTTAGATTCAACGAAGCTAATTTTAACCGAGCCACATTTCAACGAGTAAAACAAGGCAAAGAAGCAATCATTGATTATATGAATGTTTTGCTAAATAAAGATAATGTAAATTTTGAAACAAAACCATATATCCTTATCATTGATGAAATCAATCGGGGGAATATATCTAAGATTTTAGGCGAACTTATCACGCTTATCGAGCCAAGTAAGCGAATCGGCGCGAGTGAGGAACTGCGCGTAACTTTGCCATATAGTGGTAACGAATTTGACAACGGCAATGGCTTTGGCGTGCCGAGCAATCTCTACATAATCGGCACGATGAATACGGCTGATAGAAGCATAGCCTTGCTTGATACGGCTTTGCGTAGGAGGTTTGAATTTGTAGAGATGATACCTGATTCTAGCCAATTAAAGCCTTGTGGAGATATAGATTTGGCACAACTTTTGGATAAAATGAATGAGCGAATCGAATTTTTGCTTGATAGGGAGCATACCATAGGACATAGTTTTTTCATCGGCGTGGATTCTTTGGGCAAATTGCGCGAGGTGTTTAAGCTAAAGATTATCCCGCTTTTGCAAGAGTATTTTTATGATGATTATGCGAAGATTCAAGCTGTGCTGAATGATAATGGAATGATTAAACCAAAGCCAAAGCCTGAATTTTTGTCCAAATTTAGTGATGAAGTGAATGATGAAAAAGTCGTGTATGAGATTGAAAAAAAGTGGCAAAAGTGGGAATCGTGGCAGTTTGTAAAAATCTATGATAGTAAGGCAGCAAAATCACAAAGCCAAGATTCTAGTGAATCAGACGAAAATGAGTAAAAATAACACCCTTTGCATAGCCGAGTGGCAGAGCTTTGGCGAAAAACAAATACGAGAAGTCATCGCCGATACACGCAAGGACAAAGCAAAAGATATTTTTAACGAATTTGTGGAATTTACTAAGCAAGAGGGTAATGATAAGTTTTTAAAATTTAAAAATTCTACAACGCTTAAAGCACAAAACTATGTCGGGCTTATCCAAACCAAAAGTGGATTTTGCTTAGAGATTTTGCCAAAGACATTTCGCACTGCAAAGGATAGCGAGGGGTTTGCAATCAAAAACTGCGTCTGCTCATCGCAAAAATCCACCCACCCCCTAACCC
>NZ_NXLN01000041.1:0-15632 GCF_003364135.1 Helicobacter sp. MIT 01-3238 | reverse complement strand
AATAATACAGATATTATGCTTAAATGTTGCTTAAGTGTGGGGATAATTAAGAGAAATTGTGAAAGATTTGTGGGGAGTTGGAAAAATTTCGGTGGGAATGTGAATTTTTATGCCTCTACAAAATTTATGATTTAATCTTTAACTTGGATTATTTATATTAGTTGTCTAAAAAAGACAAAAATATTCACGCTAAGTTTTGGCTATGAAAACAAAAATAATCTCAACACAAAAAGTGCAAAATCTCACAAAAATAATGTCATAAATTCTGCCCACTTAATGCTATTGCAAATGCCACTGCACCTTTGCAACAAAATCTTTGCAATAAATTTACAAAGATTTTTGGCTAGAAACTAGAAGTTTTGTAGGTGTTGATAGCTTTATTTGTGGCTATGTGGATTTTGGTGCAAAATCTGCTATAATACCCGCAACATTCACACAAATGCGCAAATCAAATGTGTAGCGCAAAGTAAATCGGGGTAAAGTCTGGGGAATCAAAATCGCGGAAAATTTGCAAAAAGACGGGGAAAAATGATGATTTTTGTGATAAAAATGACTAAAACTTGGGTAAATTTGGCAAAAATGTGGATTACAAAGCCTAAAGTAGTTTTTGGCGTGGGGGTTTTTGGCGCGACTGATTTTATAAAAAATATTGATTTTGCAAAAAATTTAGATTCTAAGCTAGATTCCACGCAATCAATACAATCAAAAAAACCAAGCACAAAGCCTCACATACCCTCATCTATCCTATCTATGCTATCTTGCGCTATTGTATTGTTTGCTTTTTTTGGCTGTGCCAAGTATGAGTATGAGGTGGATTCTAGTCAAACCTCTCAAAGCAGTTCACAAAGCAAGGACACGCAAACCACACTTGTAGCCAAAGCAACTCATAGCCAAAGCAAAAAACTCTCACAAAATCCCACCTCATCTGCAAAAACCTCGCCTAGTAAAGAGGCTAGTAAAGACTTCACAAAAGCAGAATCTACAAAAAAACCAAAATCCACCCACCAAGAATCCAAAAAATCCTCCCAAGAGCCCCAAAAGCTAGATTCTAGCAAAAATGTGCAAAAAAATTCCAAAGAGCAAATGTCTACTCAAGCAAAAAACCAAGAATCTAGCCAAGCACCCAAAGCCACCGCCCAATCAAGCACAAATCCGCCAAAATCCATTCCAAGCCCCAAAACTCCCTCTACACTTCCTCCACCACTGCCATTGCAGCTATCCTATAATGAGCTAGCAAAATCCTCGCCTAGAAGCGATGGCAATGCGATTTTGCACCTAAAAAAAGAAAATGAAAAAGGGTATCAGCTTATCCATATCTATGATGAAAATGGCGCGATTTTGGCTAGCCTAAGCTTCAAAAATAGGCAGCTTGATGGCATAAGTAGGATTTATAAAAATGGCGAGGTTGTCAAAGAAGTGCCTTATAGAGATGGTGTTTTGGAGGGAGAAGTAGTTAGTATTTTGCGTAGCACGCGCACAACACAGACTTATAAAAATTCTAAAAAAGAGGGAGCAAGTATCACTTATAGAAATGGCGCGATTATCGCTAAAAAGCACTATAAAAATGACATTTTAAATGGCGAGAATCTATTTTTTGATGCGCAAAATATCGCTATTAAGACAACTTATATAAACGGCAGAAAAAACGGCAGCTCTAGCGGATATGCGCGTGATAATCTCGTGTTTTTGCAAAACTATGTAGACGATTTTCTAAGCGGGGAGGCAAAGACTTATGGGCAAAATGCGATTTTGAAAATCTCTAGATTTTACAAAGACGGTGTGCTAGATGGCGAAGAAATCGTTTATGATTATCCTAGCCAAAAGCCCTTGCACAAGTCTTTGCACAAAAATGGCGTGCTTAGCTCTCCTTATCAAAACTACGACAAAGAGCAAGTCTATGAGTCCATAAAGCCACTAGATTTTGCAAACGCGCTTAGCAAAGACACACCTCAAGGAGCTAGGGAAACTTGGCGGTATCCTAGCGGGCAAATCGCCTTTGTCAAAAATGCAAACAAAATCAGCACCTACCACCCAAATGGCACTCTTGCAAGTGAGTTTGAGATAAGTGCAAGTGGTGCAAGTGGTAGCACTTACAATCAAAATGGCGTGCTAGAATCAAAAGTGGCTTATAGCAGGGATTCTCATATCCAATGGCTATACAACGCCGATGGCAAGACACTAAGAACAAAAAATGAAAAACAACGAGGGAAAAATATCCTACAAACCTACAAAAACGGCTCTTTGCACAAAGAGATTATCACTATTGAGGGAGAGGATTTGACGATTTATCGGGTGTTTTTTGGCGGAGGTGGTTCGCCAAAAATCCAATCCGAGCTATACGAAAAAGACAAAAAAGTCGTAGGTGGGAAGCGATATGAGCCAAACGGCAAGGTAGCGTTTAGTTATACTTTTAGGAGTGAGGATATACTTTTTGATGAGATTTTTATCTATGGTGCGCAAGAGAGGCGAGCCAAAATCCTGCATTAGGTGGAGGAGTATTGTAGGCTAGCTAAAATATTTGATTTAGCGTGCTTAGTGGCGTTTTTGGACAAAATTCTAAAAACTGCTTTTTTGTCCTTGACTTTTTACTACTTTGCAAGGTGCTGCCAAGACAACACTTTGACAACACTTTGCAAGACGCTACTTCGTAAGATGGGCGCAAGGATAAATGCGACACAAATTAGGCGACCTTATTTTATTTGTTTTTTATTTTAGATTATAATGTGCCGTTTTGTTTTTTCTTATGTATTTGGCTAATGTTTTGAAAGCAAATCAAGTAAAATCAAAACAAAAATCAACAAAAAGGACTTCAAATGAATCTTTCTAAACTCACATTTTGCGCACTCATTATGAGCTTTCTCTCTCTCTCACAAGCGCACGAGCACTCTCACGCCACACAAGAATCCACACAAGCTAGCGCGGATTCTAGTGCAAGCACTCCCTCACAAAAAATCATATCGGCTATGCACTCCCCTATGCACGCAAACAAACCCTCACAAACAAAAAGCGTAGAGATTGACTTCCTTAGCGATATGATACCTCATCATCAAGGCGCGATTGATTCTGCTAAGCTACTTTTGGAGAGTGCCAAAACCCCTGAAGTTATCGCTTTGGCTGAAAACATCATCAAAGCCCAAGAAGCTGAAATAGCGCAATTTAAGGAGCTAATCGACAAAAAGGGCGTAAAAACTACCAAGATTTCATCAAAGGACTACAAGGCGTTTGGCGAGAAAAATGCTAAAGCTATGGAAGCTATGATGGAAGCTATGAAAATCCAAGAAAGTGGCAATGCCGAGCGGGATTTCCTCTCATCTATGATAGGACACCACAAAGGTGCTATCGAGACTTCAAAAGTCGCACTTGAATACTCAAAAGACGAAGTGCTACGCAAAATCGCTCAAAAAATCATTGATGACCAAGAAGCTGAAATCACAACTATGGGCAACCTCATAGAAGCCATAGACACCGCTGCAAAAGCTCAAACAGAGCAATCAAGCAAAAACACAAAAAAGAAAAAGTAGTTTTAGATTTTGGGAGCTTTTGTAGCACCGATAGCAATCGCCCCAAAATATGCCAAAACTTTATAATGAAGTAAGCACGAAGTAGAGACTTTGGGCACAAAAAGGTAAAACCACTTGGATTCTTACCAATACAGCGAACTGCTAAAAACTCTTACAAGCAAATACGCCACCATTGGCGAAATCATCAAGCCCGATGACTTGCACGCACAGCTTGCCACACTCCAAGCTATTGAGAGCTCTCCAAACTTCTGGGAGGACGCCAAAAAGGCTAGCGAGGTAGGCAAGCAAAAAGCAAAAATCACCAAAACCTTGCAATCCTACACCGCGCTAGGCAAAAACCTTAGCGATAGCGCGGAGCTCTTTGAAATCGCTAGCACACAGGGCGATAGCGACACGCTAGAGCTACTTTTTGCCGAGTCTGGTGCGCTAGAGTCCTCCCTGCTCCAAGCCGAGCTAGAGATTTTGCTAAACTCCCCAAATGACGCGCTTAATGCGATTATCACTATTCAGCCGGGAGCTGGCGGGACAGAGAGCCAAGATTGGGCGAGTATGCTCTATCGTATGTATCTGCGCTGGGCGGAGCGCAGGGGGTATAAAGTCGAGATTCTAGACTATCAAGACGGCGAGGAAGCGGGCATAAAAGGTGCGGCGTTTTTGCTAAAAGGCGAAAATGCCTTTGGCTACGCCAAAGCAGAATCAGGCGTGCATAGGCTGGTAAGAATCTCGCCTTTTGATTCTAATGCCAAGCGACACACGAGCTTTGCAAGCGTGCAGGTAAGCCCTGAAATCGATGATGACATAGTAATCGAGCTAGAGGAAAAGGACTACCGCATAGATACCTATCGCGCGAGTGGCGCGGGCGGACAGCATATCAACAAAACAGATTCTGCGATTCGTATCACGCACTTTCCAAGCGGCATAGTCGTGCAGTGCCAAAACGACAGAAGTCAGCACAAAAACAAAGCCACCGCGCTAAAAATGCTAAAATCCAAACTCTATGAAATCGAGCAAGCAAAGCAGCGCGAAAGCGCAAGTGCTGGGGAAAAAAGCGAAATCGGCTGGGGACATCAAATCCGCTCCTATGTCCTCGCTCCCTATCAGCAGGTCAAGGACTTGCGCTCAAACTACGCCACGAGCGATACAAACGGCGTGCTAGATGGCGACATAGACGCGCTTATACAATCCGTGCTTGTGATGAAGTGATGAGATGATGTGGGGGGTGTGAGATTTTTAGAGTAGAGTTTGGATTTTGGCATTTTTAGCTTTTTTTGATTTGTGTGGCTTCACTCAAGCAAAAATTCGTATTCATAAATTTTGGGGGTGATTTTGTCAGCGAGGGTTTGCAGGGCGATTCGTAGCTGGGCTATTAGGTCATTGTAGTGATTGTCTTCGCTTCGTGCGTTCATCTTGCCCTTTTTGCCATTGATAGTTTCGCCACGCCCTTGAAAAAACTCTTTTATATCATACAAACTTGCGTCATTTAGGTATTTATCGCTATTTTTGGCTTGTGTGTGGTAGTATCGCCATAGCGCAAGCCCTGTGCTAAATACTTCTTGTGCTTCTTTGCTAAATTCTAGTGGCTTTGTGGGGATAAAGCTTTGCGTATTTGCTTGGATTTCTTTTTTGTCAAAAGGCAATGCACTATCATAGATTGCCGTGCTTGCTTTGCCAGCTCGCAATGACGAAGCGGTGTCGTCTTTGCCTAGCTTGCCATTTATAAAGCGCACCATAAAGTCGCTTTTGAATGCTTCTTTTGCGCCTACTTGGGATTCACTAAAGGGGATAAAGTGGTTTATATATTCGCTATACCCACCCCCTTTATCCCCCTCCGCAGGTGAGGGGGAAATACTTGCTTTTATGTAATTTTGGTTGTGAAAAAGTGTGAAAGCTAAGCAATCATTGCGAAATTCTGTGTCTTTTTGCCATTTATCATTTGGATAAAGAAATTGGTCTCTATCGTTTATCCACGATGCTTTAATGGCGTGGCGCACGGCTAAGTAAATGGAGGCTGGAATAAGATTATACGCATTTATCCACATACCACGCGGATTTACAACCTGTGCTTTTTGATTTACAAGATAGACAATGTAGTTGTGCTGAAAGTCGTTGCCATTGATTCCATCAAGCCAACCTATATTTTTATTCTTATCGTTTTTATGTTGATTTATCCATTTGTTGATAACTTCATCTTTTTTAAATAGATAAAAATTCTTGTTGCCGATTCGTTTATTGTTTTCATTAAATACATTTACTTTGCACTTTTTAATATCCTTTTTATCCCCTAGATTCCACACCAAAAAGCCGATAGGAAAATTGCCTTTTACATTATCAAAAGTCCAAGCGGGGATAATGAATCCTTTTAGAAATTTTGCCTTAAATTCTTTTCTAAAATTAGCAAAAGCACTACCATTTATATATTTTAGTGTGGAAAAACTTGCCAAAGTAGAGTTTGGAATTTCCTTATAGATTCGTATAAAAAATTGCGCAAAAAGTTCGCGTCCCGCAGTTTGTAAAATATCTTTATATTTAGAATGAACCTCCGATAAATTCACACCTTTTTTGCCTTGTGGCTTTTTACTAGAAACTTCCGCATACGGCGGATTGATAAAAATCACTAATTTTTGTGGCTCGTTTTTTATGATATTTTGCAAGGATTCGGGTAGCTTTGATTTTGTCAAAACTTTGCCACTTTTTTCATCGACTTTATCAAAAAAGCAATCATTTAGAAAATCAAATTGAAAGATATGTGATTCTAGTATATTTCTTTGGGTGGAAACGGGCGAATCGCTCAAATCATTTTTATTTAGCTCTTTCATTATCAGCACATCGCTTAAGTCAATCGTAGAGGCATAGATATTTCGCGCATTTTTTAGCCCCACTAGCAGGTTGCCTGTCCCCGCCGCGCAGTCCCAAATGTAATACTCCTCTTGCCAATTCTCGCCCAAAGACTCGGCTAGATATTCTTGCGCTTTTTGCACCCACATTTTTGGCGTGAAAAACGCACCTTTGCGCTCTCTAATGTCGTCAGGGGAGAGCTTGTCGCGCCTCTCATAGATTTTATCCCAAAATTCCTCTTTGGGTGGGCGTTTGTAGCGATTCCAAAACTGCGCGTGAGTGCTGTTGTCATCGTTTAGGAAAATGATATTTTCTGTATTCCAGCTAAAAAGCCCTTTGTCAATTTTGATATTATAGTGCAACTTTTCTTTGGCGTTTTCTACCCTTTTGCTAAGCAAGATTCGCAGGTTTTGGTTTATGGTAGTGTTATCCTCGCTTAGCAAGTCAGCTAGGAAAAAGTCTGATTCAAGCGCGATTAGATTATCCCGTGCGTATTTCCACGCATTTTGGTTTAGGTTTATCGTAGGCAAAACGATGCGATACCATTGCAAATACACTGAATCAAAGTTTTCTAAATCAATCTCTATGGGATTATTTTTGCCCTTTGCAACGGAATTTTTGATAAAGTCTTGTAATTCTTTTGTGTCTTTTGCGTAAGTAAAAATTATGCTTTTATCACGCAAAATCGCTTCTGTCAAACTCTGCATTCGCAAAAATGCCTCGCTATTATGCTCACTTGGCGTGATAGAAGTCCAATCAAAATCATTGCGCATCACAAAATCTTTGATATATTTGTAGGGTAAAAAGGCGATTTTGTTTGCGTCAAACGCGCCGATAAACTCGGGGATGGGGTGGATTCTATGTAGATTATTTGCGCCGATTGTGAGGATAAGCTGAATTAGGGAAGCATAAATATCGGCATCATCGCCCCTCTTTGCCTCCGCCCAAAGCGCGTAGATATTTGGGAAAAGGGAGTTTTTGCTCTCTTTTAGCGTGATGGCAAAGTCGATTCTATCTAGCGGCTCATAATCAAACGCGCTGAAAAAATCATTTGCTACGCGTTGCTTTAGGGACTCTTCTTGTAAATCTAGTGGATACATTTATTTCCTTGTCAAATACTTCATTTATCTTTTAGTCTCTCAAATACTGCGTAGTTTTGGGGTTTTTGAAAATCCTCTAGCATTTCCTTGCGCAATGCCTCAAAACTAGAATCTTTATCGCCTTTTTGATTGTCTTGCTGGATAATTCTAGCATTGGCATTTTTTGCCACTTCTATAAACGCGCTCAAAAACTCTTCTTTGACATTTTCCACGATTAAAGTCATCTCGCACTCCTTATTAAACTTTTAAATTTTAAAAGCCAAAATTCTAGCATATTTGTCGTATTTTCATAAGCCAAATCTACTCAAACTCCCTAAATACCGCGCCTATGTCAAGTCCGTTTATGACTTCATCGCCCCTTTTATCAAGTATGCCTTGTGCGCCCTCTATCAAGTCCTTGCTAGAGATTCCGTGCGCGATAGAGATTTTTGCCTCTAGATACGCGCTTAGGTGGTCGCACGCTTTTAGAAACTCCCCGCAGATAGGCTCATACTCATCGCTATTAAACCGCGCGAAAAGCTCCTCATAGGATTTGGTATAGTGGGGGAAGCACTCGATTTTGTAGCGGTTGGCAAACTCATTTTGCGTGAAATACACAATGTCTTCTTTTATGTTGTCTGGGACTTTTGAGAGGATTTTCTCCTCGACTGCCTCGCTCTCTATTTGCTTGATAAACTCATCTAGCCCTAGCACATTGTGCTTGATAGGCGAGATAATGTCGCGGGTAAGGACTTCTGGCAAATCGTGGAATAGCCCACAAAGGAAGTGGTTTATGCGCATCTGCTTGCACGCGCCCAAATCAAGGCTTAGCAAATACGCGCTTATAGCGACAACTAGCGTATGTCCTAGCACGGAGGTTTCGGGGATTCTAGGGGTCTGACTCCACCGCTTCTGGAATCTTAGCTGCCCTAGCATAGTGATAAGCTCGCGCACATCTTCATATAGCGCGATTTGTTGCATTCCTGCGAGATGATAGTGGTCTTCTACCTGCTTGTCGATGATTTTTTTTATGTTTTGCACATCATACATTTTGGTGTTGAAATGATAGATAATGTCAAACTCCCACTTGGAAGCGTAGTAGTGCGCGGCTTTTAGTATCTCGCACTCTAGGCTAGGGCTGTGTGAGGCGAGGTGCTCGCTAGAAGTGAGATACTCGCCCATCTGGGAGAAAAACTCATACTCGCCTAAGTCGCCTTGCAAGGTGGCAAGGGTAAATTTCACTAGCTCTTTGTTGTGCCTAGTGGTTAGCTTGTGGAAAACGGGGGGCTTTATGTCTGTGAGGATTACTCGCTCAAAAAACTCATAGCAAAACTGCAAGATAAGCCGCTCCCAATCAATACTCGCACCATTTATATGCTCCTCATAGCGCGCAAGCAAGTAGGCGATAACCATTTTGTGCGCCTGCTTGTCAAGCTCGACAAACTCCACAGGGCAGGCTTGGTCATTCCACCGCCTTATGGACGCGGCGGTAAAAATTTTGCGCAAGAGGGAGGGCTTTAGTCTGGGGGATTTTGTGGGATTCATTGTTTGCTCACTATCTAGATTTGCGCTAAAATCTTATGCTTTTTTCACAAATATTTTTATCGTGCGGGTTAAGTTAATTTAGCGTGATATATGCCTAGTCTTTTTTGAGTGCTTCATTTACGCGCTCTATGCTTTCATCTAGTGCTTTATCAAGTGCGTTTTTTATCGCCAAAATCTGCTCATCGCTACTTTTTGTAGAATTTTGGGCTACTTCTACTTTGGTGTGGATATTGGAATTTAGCTCGCTTTTTTTGCGCTCTTTTGATTTTGCCTGCGTGCTTGAGGGGGCGTTTGAGGGTGTGCTTGCTTGGGCTTGGGATAGTCGCAGGCTCATATTGACACTTGCGGAGAGATTTTCTTTGTCTTGTTCTTTGTCTTGATTTTGGGCTATCCCAAAGCTAAACACCCTTACTTGCAAAAGCGGGATTTTGCTATCGATATTGGTGCTACTTAGGGCGATACATTGGGATTGTGCTTTTGCTTCAAGCGAAGTTTTGATAAGGTTTGATGGCAAGTCTAGCCACTGTGCATCTTTGAGTGGCTCTATGCGTCCGTTTTTGCCCTCGATAAAAATATTTGTCGTGTTAAATTCGCTAGCGACTTCGACTTCTAAGCGCATAGGCAAAAACGATGGGCAATCTTTGGGTGCTACCACGCTTGGCAGTGAATAATACCCCACACTTGGGGTTTGGGTTTTGATTTTTATATCAAAGCAACCTTGCAGGTTTAGCCCCACAAAAACCGCGCAAAGTGGGACAAAAAAGTGCTTAAGCCCTTTTGTGAGGCTTCCTAAAAATGCTTTTGTTTCTTTTGTAAGCACGGCAATAAAATCTAGCAAAAAAGATTTTGTGGTGTTTATGTAGCGCGTATCGCGTGGCACTCTATTTGTATTGTTTGCGTTGCTCATTTGGTTGTTCTCCCATTTGTGTTTTTCTTTTGCTCGCCAAATAGCGTGGAGTATGGATTTGCGTTAAATTTATCAATCAAGTTGCTTGCTTTTTGAATCGTAGAATCTAGATTTTGCAATGTCTTTTGGCTCTGGCGAAGCGTGGGGCTTAAAATGTCTTTTATGTCGTATTGCCCATTTTGGACGCGCTCATTTAGATTTTTGCTTAGCTCGGCGATTTCTGCACTAGCTTTGTTTAGCGAAAAAAGCGTGCGGTTAATGTTGTAAATGTTTTCCTCATTTAGCAGAGAATCCACGCTTTTTAGCATACTTGCCACCTCCCTTAGCGTCTCATCTGCCTTATCACTTAGCTTGCCAAAAAACCCTTGCTCAAGCTCAAGTCTTGGCTCATCATTTGGGGTAATGATTTCCCCTGCTGGATTTTGCTTTAGGGCGAGGTAGTTTAGCCCTGCTAGCCCTTGAGAGTCGATGACTAGGCTTGAGCCTTTGGCTATGGGGATAGATTTTTCTATGAGTAGATTTAGTCGCACCACACCTACCTTGCTAGAATCAAAAGCGATAGATTCTACTATGCCGATAGAAATGCCTTTGTATTTTATCGGTGTCTTGGCACTTATGCCTGAAATGTCATAAGTGGTTTGGATAAAGTATTTTCCAAACCGCTCATCGCTACTCATTCCTAGCCGTCCAAACCACATTATAAACGCTATCAACGCCACAATCACGGCGAAAAATATGCCACCGATAAGCAAGTAATTTATGCGTCTTTCCATAGTCGCTCTCCTCTGTTGCTGAAAAATAGATTATCGCTTGAAAGGGTGCTTATGCTTTCTTTTAGCTCGTGCAAAGTTCCCAAAAACTCTATTTTACCATTTTTTAGCATTAAAAATCGATTTGCCGTATCGCGCACAGAATCCAAATCGTGCGAAACCATAACAATCGTCATTTGCAATTCATCTTGGAGCTTGCAGATAAGCTCATCTAGCTTTTGTGCGCTTGCAGGGTCTAGCCCGCTTGTAGGCTCATCTAGGAACAAAATCTGCGGGTTTAGTGCTAGGGCGCGAGCTAGTCCCACGCGCTTTTTCATTCCCCCGCTTAGCTCATAGGGGTAGAGATGATAGGCGTTTGGCTCTAAGCCGACTTTGGCGATTAGGGATTTTGCGATTTCTTTTATGGTGGATTTGGGGTAGTCGCTGTATTCTTCAAGGAGGATTCCTACATTTTCTATCACTGTTAGTGAGCTATATAGCGCACCAAACTGAAACAGCACACCGCAGTGGTTTAGAAAATGCGTGGGGTTTTTTAGCTTCCAAATGTCTTTGTCAAAGATTTTTATCTCGCCGCTTTGTGGTGGCTGAAGCAAAACCATAGTTTTTAGCAAGGTGGATTTTCCGCTCCCGCTCCCGCCCAAAATCCCAAAAATCTCGTTTTGGTAAATGCTAAAGCTGATATTGTCGTGGATTAGGCGATTTCCATAGGAAGTGTAGAGGTTTTTTACCTCAATTATTGGCTTGCCTTTGGGTGCATTTGTAGATTTAGTAAAGTCTCTTGGGGTAGATTCTAAGGTAGATTTTTTTGCAAAATCTTGCGTAAATAAGGTTTTTTTGCTCATATCTCAAGCCTTGCGGTGATAAATGAAAAAATCGCATCAATAGTGATACACCAAAATAGCGCGTTTACCACGCTAATAGTCGTAGCCTGCCCTAGCTCTTGGGTGTTTTCTCGTATGCAAAATCCCCTAAAGCACCCCACTAGCGCGATAGCCGCGCCAAAAAATGGTGCTTTTATCACTCCTATCCAGAAATGCACCCAATCCACCGTCTCATAAAATCGCTCAACCCACGCATTAAACCCAATCCCCACTTGTGCAAACACAGCTAGCATACCGCCAAGTAGAGACATCGCATCGGCTAGAAAGACTAGAAAGGGCATAATAATCACCAATGCCAAAAATCGCGGAATCACTAGAAAAACCACAGGATTAAAGCCCATAGTTTTCATCGCATCGATTTCCTCTGTAAGCCTCATAACGCCGATTTCTGCAGTGAAGCTAGAAGCACTGCGCCCTGCGATAACAAGTGCTAGGATAAAAGGTCCCATCTCGCGCAAAGATAGCTTTGCCACAGTCTCTACACTCATAAGCGGTGCGCCTAAGTTTTCTAGCTGTACAGCTCCTTGCAGTCCGATAGCAAAGCCTGCGATAAATGCCGTAAGCAAGCTCACAGGCAGTGCTTTGAATCCTGATTCGTTTATGTGATAAAAAAGTGGGGCGATACGAATCTCACGCGTGAAAATAGAGCGTCCAAGAAAGTAAAAAGTCATACCTACGAAATTTACAAAATCAACAAAACTCTGTGTAAACTCGCAAATATAGCGGCCTAAATTGCTAAATGCTTTGCGCCAAAACCGCTTCGCTCCGCGCACATACACACGAAACATACTAGCAAAAGTGCGTGGCTTTTTTATACGCATATTTTCGCAGGTTTGGAGGATTTGGCGTATATGGTTTGGGGCGATGATTTTGGGGAGTTTGGGTGGATTTGGTGGATTTGAGGTGGAGTCTAAAGGGTTTTGGGTGCTAAAATCTGCTGCGTAGGCATAAATTTGCTGCAAAAAATATGTCCCAAAGACAAAATCGATTTGGCAGCTCTCATCAAACTCAATAGATTCTATGTGTGTTTGCAGGGCTTTTTTTAGGGATTTTAGAGTTTGCTTAGATGTGCGAAAATCCCAAACCCCCTCCAAAATAATGCTTTTTTGATTTTGTGCTTGATTGCTTAGGAAGTGCATTTTTGGTGTCATTTATAAACCTTATTTGGTTAGAATTTTGCTTTTGCATAGAATCTTTGTGATAACGAATCTTTATAGGGCTTAAAGCAAATATTATACACTTTTAAAGGGTAGAACTTGACAAATCAAAACAAAATACCTTGTATAAATGCCACAAAAAATGATAGCAAAAATGCGATGAGTATCGCGGGTAGATTGGCTTTTGTTTTGGTGTTGCTTTTTTTTGTCTTTTTTGTCCCTCCTCTAAGTGCAAAAAAACCTCCCAAAGAATCCACACAGACTACCCAAACTACACAAGATAGCCAAACTCCAAAAATTACCCAAGAATCCGCAGAAAATGGTGCGAAATCCGCCACACAAACTGCAGAATCTAGCGAGCAAAAAAGTAGCGAAAAAAAGGCTGATGAGAAGTCTATACAATCCCAGCCTTGCAACGAGCTTTGCGAATATATCAGGCAAAAAACCTCCACCACCAAGCACAAAAACGGCTACTTCATCGGTGTAAATGGTGGTGCAAATGTCCTAGAAATATATAACAAACTTGTTTGGCTTCCCACCTTTGGGCTATCATTTGGGGTAAATAGCTTTTTTACTCCCTATATCGGTGTGCGCGGATATGTGAGTGCTGATGTGGGGTTTGGGGATTATGAAGGGGTGCTAGGTATGCTCTCACTTGGAATCGAAGCCTTAGCAGAGTTTAGCCTAAATAAGCGCAAAAGTGTGTTTTTGGGAGGGTTTTTGGGATTTGGTGTCGATGGATATGTGTATTATGATAAGCGGGATTTTTCTAGCTTTAGCAGTATGCAAAAAAATGGAGGATTTTATATGCAGGGGGGGATTTCTTTTGCGTTTTTGCGACACAATCGCCTAAATATCGCTGCTAGACTTATCCCCTCTAGAAGTGTGCGAGATTTTAGCTCCGCAGTGCTTGCCTTTGGGCAGTATAGCTATACTTTTTAGTTTTGTGCTTGTTTGTAGGGGGTGTTTGCGTGAGATTGTAGCATTGTGGCTTTTTGGTGGTTTTTCGTTTTTGATAATCTAGCATAAGTTCTAGCAAGCCCAAACCTACTAAACTTCTTAAAATCCCAAAATTTAGTGTAAAATACCACCTTGCAAATCCTTAAAGGGCAAAATATCTTCAAGGGGTATGAAATGCAAACAGAGAGCCAAGCAAATCAAACACCAATCCAAACACTAAATCAGCTAAATACCGCCCACACCACCAAATCAACCTCTACCAATCAAACCACCCAAGTAACAAAAACTACCAAAAACCCTAGCAAGCACAAAAAATCATCACTAAAAACCAAACTCCTACTATCTGTGATGAGTGTGCTAGCACTCATTATCTGCGCTATGCTAGCCTTTGGCTACTTCCACACACAGCGCACAAGTGCTAGCATAGAGGCAAAAATAGGGCAGGCAAATCTGCATAGTGCATATCTATCTTTGCGCACGCTTCAAGAAATGATAGAAGCGGATTTGTCCTCTATGGCGAAAAGTATCTCTATGCTTGATAAAAACGATGTCCTAGCACAAAGGCAAGTCCTCTCCCAAACCATAGCACTTCACAACCAAAAATCAGTAAAACTGCCCTACCTAAGTGCTTTTGTAACCTACGAAGAAGATGGCAACACCCTTATCCAAAATTCGCTAGCCAATCAATCCTCGCCTAGCTGGGATAGTGCGCAAGGATTTCGCACGCGCTCGTGGTATGTGCAAACAAAGCAAAGCTTTGCTATGAATATATCCTCTAGGGAATATAGCCTTGAAAATGCAGAATATCAAAATGGCGAGCTAAATCAAGGGGATAAAAAAGCCACAAAATCCATCGCTACTTTGCCGCTTATCATCAATGGCAAGTTTAGCGGTGTCATCGGCGTGGATTTCGCACTTAGTGATTTAAGTAGTGTCATAGATGAGCTAGATAGTGTGGTGGGGAGTGGCGAAGTGTTGCTACTTGATTCCGCGCTTGAAATCATCGCTGCAAAATCTAGTGCAGACACTCGCGTGCCAAAAAATCTGCAAAAAGAGCTAGAAAAACTACAAAAAGACAATTTACAAAAAGGCACTTTTAGCTACAAAGAGGGTGGCAAAAAACGAAGTGCTAGTGTAGCAGTGCTACCTTTTGGGTGGTATTTGCTTATCATAGATGATGACAAATCCTCATTTGGTGGGGCTTCTAGTGGTTTTGGTGCTTCATCTATGAGCGGGGGCTCTAGTGCGGATTTGGCTAGTGGCAAATCTGTGGGCGATTTTGTGCCTGTGCTACTTGTGGCTGGGGGATTGCTTTTGCTTGGGTTTGTGGTAGTAAGTGTGTGTATAAACTCGATTATGAAGCCTATGGAAGATGTAAAACAAGGGCTTGATGACTTTTTTGCATTTCTCCAAGAGGAGCTAAAGGGGGATAAAGATGACAACAAAGATAGCGCAAATAGCGATTTTGCTCCGCTAAGGACGGGGGGCATTGATGAGTTTGGTAGCATATCTCAAGCCATAGCACAGCATATTTTCCTTATGAGAAAGCGACTAGATAATGACGCTAAAGCTGTCGAAGAGATAGAGATTTTGGCTCAAAAGGTAGAGAGTGGCGAGCTAAATGCTAGAATCACAAAATCCTATCCAAACCCACACCTAAGCAAAATCACAAACACCATAAATGCAATGCTAGAAAATATACAATCAAAAGTCGGCACAGACCTAAACGAAATCAATCGTGTATTTGATAGCTATACAAAGCTAGATTTTACTACTGAAGTAACAAATGCAAAAGGACGCGTAGAAGTCGTTACCAATACACTAGGTGCAGAAGTAAGAAAAATGCTAAAGACTTCACTAAACTTTGCAAACTCTCTTAATGAACAAAGTGATAAACTTGAAGAAGCAGTAGCTTCTCTTACTCAAAGCTCAAACTCTCAAGCCTCAAGCCTAGAGCAAACAGCAACAGCAGTAGAG
>NZ_NXLN01000040.1:0-15645 GCF_003364135.1 Helicobacter sp. MIT 01-3238 | reverse complement strand
TGCCTAAACAACAAATCTATGAGAATCTGCACTTTGATTTTGCAAAAGATAAACTCATACTTACCATAAAGCAAGGAAAGTCATTTGTCTTTGAAAATGCTTTGGATAACGCGTATAAGCAGTGGCTAGAGGAGGGAAAGCTAAAAGATGAGCTAGAAAAACTTATAAAGAAGCAAGGCAATAAATATATTATCTACAAGCCTTTAGAAATATGCACTGAAAATACCAATGATACAGAATCTAGAAAATCCACACAAGAATCTGGCGAGTGCAACAAAGAATCTAAACGCAAAATTATCTATTTGCAAGATGGGCTATCGTTTAAAAATTGTGTATTTAACGCTGAAGTGTATTTTAATTATATTGTGTTTGCTTCGCAAGATTCCAAAGAATCTACACAACCTCTGCGCCTAGACTTTCAGCATTGCAAATTTCATAAAAGAGTATATTTCACAAATTGTGAATTTAATGGCAATGTGTTTTTTAACCACGCGGTTTTTGAGAAATACGCAGATTTCCACGAGAGTATATTTAATGGCGTAGTGTCATTTTATAATGCAGAGTTTAAATCCGCTCCAAACTTCTCTACTTGTGTTTTCCAAAACCTCCAAGCCACAAACTTTATCAATGTAAAAATAGATGATATAGATTTTGGCAAGATTCTCTACTTCATAGCTGAACGCATAAACGATGACACTTATAAAAAAGAAGTAAAATCGCTAAAAGAAAAATATTCGCAAAAATTACAAGAAAGCAAAGAAAATCAATACAAAATAGATAAAAAATATAAAGAGGATAAAAAGGAAATAACCAAAGAGCATAGAATCCGCTATGCAAGCAATGCACGCGATTCATTTCGCACGATAAAAAATGTGCTTATTGCAAATAATAATTTGCTAGACGCTTGCGCTTGGCATAAGTTGGAGCTATATGCCAAAGAGCACGAAATAGATTTGAAAGCCCCTAACCGTTTTAGCAAAGAGTGGATTGAGGGGATACAGCTTTGCTTTTATCGCCATACTTCAGCGCACCATACGGATTTGCTAAAGATTCTCTCTTGGTTTGTTGTATTGGTGGGTGGATTTGCGGTCGCGCTATTTGCCACAAATAATTTATGCAATGTGGGGGAAATATTCTCTCTAATTGTATTTATTGTATTGACTATTGCTACCTACAAAAAAGATTTTTTCGGAATTTGGACTTTTATAAATGTCATATTTTTCTTGGCATTATTGGCTTGTAATCCAAAATATATCTTTGGTGTGGCAAATCTCTTTGGGAATGACAAATGCCAAAGCGATTGGTTTCTTAACTTGATTTTATCGCTTTATAGCATTGCCTTTATCCTAGTGATTTTCTCTCTACAAAAAACCGCGCGTAAAAATTCCATAATCCCAAACTAAAGGAATAGAAATGACAAATATTGATAAAGAAAAAGTGTTAGCGCATTTACATTTGATGCAAAAAGACATAGAGCAGATAAAGCGCATAATAAGTGGCAGTGAAATAAAAGAGCCACCACGCATATCACAACCACACCCAACACCACAACCACCCACACAACCTCCACTACCACCACAAACGCCAATAGGTGTCCTAGTGAGAAGCAGGCTAAAAAATACCTTAGAGCAAAGGCGGTGGAGCGAGCAGGAGTTTTATAACTTTTTTGATAAAAGTTATTCAAAAATTATGTTTGATATAAACTATCCGCTGCTTAGCTTTGATAGATATGACCATAATGGGAATCCACGCTACTACAAACATACTATTTTTGTAAATGGCAAAGAGTGCTACTTGTGCAGTGAATGGTTTAAACATAGTAGAGAAATGGTTTTGGATTTTCTTAAGCAGTATGAAAATCTCTAAACAAACTTTATAAAAAATCTAAAAAGGAGTAAGACAATGAAAAGATTGGTGCTAATGTTTGGTATTTTGGTAGGTGTGGCAAATGCAGAAACAAATGCAGAAATTGCTAAGTTAATTATGGGATGCAATATAGAAGGCAACGAACAAGCGTGTAAATCTTTAATTGATAGTGGCCTTATCGGAGAGGCTTATGAATGTGATAAAAGAGGAATGTGTTTTCTTGGTGGCAGTGCCAATCAAATCATTGGCAATAAAGACAGAGCAATACCATATCTTGAAAAACTAATTAGCCTAAATGATTCTCAAAGAAAGCAAGATTTTATGTTTATAGCGATGACTGCTCTTGGCGTAAATGAAAAAGATGCATTAGAATTCCAAGAAGGTGCATATATAGATTTATTGGAATATTATACAAATAATCAAATGCCTGAAAAACTTGGGGCATATGCTGCCTCTGCTTGTATGCAAACAACAAATAAACAAACTTTAAGTTTTGCTTGCGGTATTTTAGTTCAGCTTTTTTATATGGCGGAAAAATATCACGATGCTTTTTATTATGCTAAAAAAGGGTGTGAAACGAATGTAAAAAGAGAGGAAGCATACAAAGCTGATGTCTCTCAAGGTAATTGCCTTGTTTTAGGCGCGCTATATGAACAAGGCAAAGGTGTGCGCCAAGACTATGCAAAAGCTGCCGAGTATTACAAAAAGGGGTGTGATTTGGGATATGCTCTGCCGTGTGAAAGATTAGGAGTATTGTATATGCTAGGAAAAGGAGTGCCTAGAAATCGCTCAAGTGCAAAAAGGCTGTTTGGCAAAGCCTGTGATTTTGGCAGTCAAGAAGCGTGCAATCAATACAGAGAGCTGAACCAAGCAGGAGTGCAGTAGCGACAAAGCCATAAAATCTAAAAATAATCTAGCTCTTAAAAATCTGTAAAAAAGATACAAATAAACACAACAATAAAGAAATAAAGAGGTGGGCAAGATGACAAAAACAACCCTAGCAAAATCAATGCTTCATTTCGTGTTTGGATTTTGTATATGTGCTTGTGTCCTAAAAGCCGTAGCGATAAACGATGAGGAGTGGAGGGCAGCTTATAGTCTCTGCACGCAAGATAAGCAAGCGCAAGCCTGCTTACTACTCATAGAGCAGGGGCTAGATAGCATAGATGAGTGTGAGGAAGCGTGCAATGAAATAGGGACCATCTATAATAATGTAGGAAGTGATGCGGGCAAGATAATCGCACTCAAATACTACGCAAAAGCCGCACTAAAAGGCAATGTGCTAAGCGCGTATAATATAGGGCTTATGTTTTATGGGCAAAAGATGTATAAGGAAGCTAGGGAGTATTTCTCACTTGCGTGCGATAGAGGATTTGCCCGAGCGTGCAACAATCTGGGTGTGCTATATCGTGGTGGGCTTGGCGTAGCGCAAGACTTGGCAAAGGCAAAATCCCTCTATGCAAAGGCGTGCAATGATAGAGAGCCACTAGGCTGCTACAATTTAGCATTTATGTATGCCTTTGGCATAGGGGTAAATCAAAACATACCGCTAGCAAGGAGCTACTTTGGCAAGGCGTGTGATTTGGGAAGCGCGGAATCTTGCGAGATAAATGCTGACACGCTACAAAGAGAGGATTTGCAAAGATTTGAGAAAGAGGATAGGGGGTTTGAGATTTAGGGGGATTTGTGGTAATTTTTGGTGGTTTTTGGGTTTTTTGTGGGGTTTTGAGGTTTTTGTGTTTTTTTGTGCGTGGTTTTTTGTTTTTGTTTTTGGGTGATTTGCGCGTATTTGTGGTTTTGGGTGCGTTTGTGGATTTGGGTGCGCTTGTAACCGTTTGGCTTTTTGCGTGTTTGAGGGCTTGTGTGCGTTTTTTGTGATTTTGGTTTGTGCGATTTTTGGCTTGACTTGCATAAAATACAATTTTTGTCATACTTAAGCCAAATACTTGTCATACTTAAGCGAGCGCGAAATATCTCAATGCAAATTTGTCATATTGAGCTTTTGCAAAAAGCGAAATATCTCTAGATTCTACTAGCCCATTTTTTGTTGTCGCATTGAGCGAAATATCTCAAAGAATCATATAGGATTGCAAAACTGCAGATTTGCAAAATCTATTTGGAATCTTTCTTTAGACACTTCGGTTTGTGCCAAACCTAGGTATGACAAGCGGAGTTTGCTTTAGATACTTCGGGCTACGCCCCCAGTATGACAAGGGATTGCAGTATGGCAATTTAAGAAGTTTGTTTGAGATACTTTGCTTTGCTTAAGATGACGAGGGATTGTAGTATGGCAAATGCCTTGACTTGTGGGGAAACTTCCTAAAGCCCCCTCCCTTTGCGGAGGGGGTTTGGGGGTGGGTAAGTCTTTCGTCATTGAGCGTTGATTTTGCATTATGTGCTGACTTTGCGTCATTGCGAGAATCGCGTAGCAAATTCGTGGCAATCCAAATGAAACATTATGGCAGAGAATGGATTACTACGCATTTGGAATATAATATTCCAAATGCTCGCAATGATGATTGTTTTTGTTGATTATCGCAAAAATCATTGCGGATTTTCTCGCAATGACGAATGATTTGAGATACTTCGGGTTGTGTGTTTGGGTATGATAAGGGGGTAGATTTAAGATTTTTTGCATAATGTGCTTAATACTTAAATTTGGAATGTATCCAACACTTTAAAGTTATGCAAGTCAAATACTTAAATATGCAAGCCCAATATTATGCAAGATGTATGGGGCTCTGTATGATAGATTTGCTTTTAAAAACCGCCGTTTTCTTGGAATTTTAGCTGTGCTTTTTCATCTGCTTGTTCATCTTGTGGATTTTGTCCGGGGACTTGGCTAGTGGGCTCTTTTTTGTCCTCTTTTTTCTTGTAGGGCGGTCCTTTTGCGATGACTTTGGTTAGCTCTGCAGCTCGCTTAGCGTCCATTTTGGCAAGGATTTTGGAGGCTTCGCTAGGCGTGAGTGCGGTGAGAATCTCTGCTGCCTCATCATCATCTAGCTCGGCAAGTATGGGCGCGGCTTTGGAGTCTTTCATACCAGAGAAAGTCTTTGCTACCTTTGAAGCGGAGGTGGTCTGTATTTGCTGCAAAATCTCCTCGTTTTTTGCGATTAGTTCCTCTATGGACTTTTTTTGGGCTGCGACTTTGTCTAGGGCTTGCTTTTGTCTTGCTTGTGCTTCTTTGATTTTGGCTTGGAGGGCTTGCTCTTGGAGCTTTAGCTGGGCTTGCTTTTGCTCGATTAGATTTTGTGTGGCGTTGCGATAGACTTCGAGATTTTGCATTTTTTCGTTTAGCTCTCTTAGAGAGTCTTTTATCTCGCCTTTTCGTGCTTCAAATATCGCATTGCACTGCAAAATCTCATTTGCATTTTGGGTGTTTTGCGTATTTTTCGCGTTTGGCGTGCTTTGGGGTGCTGATAGGATAGGCTGATGAAGTGCTAGCAAAAACGCCAGCAACAACAAAAGAGCTATTTTGCTATTTGTGGGGCTTGCTTTTGCGACACTTTTTGCAAGGCTTGCTTTTGTGAAACTCTTTGTAGCGAAACTCTTTGTAGCGAAATTCTCTGTGGCGTGGTTTGCTATGCTTGCTTTTGTATGGCTTGCTGTGGCAAATATGCTTGTCATATCATTTCCTTTTGTATGGGGTTGTTATAAAGTAGTAGGGCGATTTCATCGAGGTTTTTGGATTCTGCTCTTTTTAGCTCGGATATGATTTTTTCTTTCTCTCGCTCTTGTATGTGCTTGTATTTTTCGTATTCTATGTAAATGATTCTGCGCTGTTCTTGGAGGGATTTTAGCTCGGCTTTGAGAGTGGATATGTGCGTGCGATGCGTGTCTATGTCGTTGATTAGGGATTTTTTTTGTGCGTTTGTTTTGAGGAAAAGGGAGAAATCTCCCTCTTTTGGGTAGATGACTTGAGAGAGGGCGATTTGGAGTTCATCGATTTTGGCATATTGCGCGGCGATTTGGTTGTTTGTGCGGAGTATTTCTAGCTCTTTTGCTTCAAGCCGCTTTTTTTGTGCTAGCACAAGCGCGTCAAATGGAGTTTTCATCTCGCTCCTTTATTTTGATTCTAAACCAATGCAAAAATCCCAAACAATCAAAAGAAAATCAAAAATCAACAACCCAAAAATCAATAACCATTGTAGCACATTTTAGCGATAAATGCTTTTGCTACGGTCTGCACCTGTGGATATGATAGAGATTTTCACACCGACTAATTTTTCTAGAGCGTTTATGTAGCTTTGCGCGTTTGGCTCTAGCTCATCGTATTTTGTGGTATTTGCGCTACTCTTCCACCCCGCGTAAGTCTCATAGATAGGCTTTGTGTTATCCAAATCGCTTGGGACATAGTCGATTTTTTGTCCTCTGTATTCATAGCCTACGCAGACTTTGACTTCCTCAAATCCATCAAGCACATCTAGCTTCATCAGTGCGAGTTCATCGCAGCCGTTTAGATTGCAAGCGTATCTTGCAGCTACCGCGTCAAACCACCCACACCGCCTAGCTCTGCCCGTAGTCGTGCCAAACTCCGCGCCCTTTTTTCGCAAAAGCTCGCCTATCTCGCCAAACTCCTCGCTAGGAAATGCGCCATTTCCCACGCGCGTGCAGTAAGCCTTGCAAATGCCGATGACTTTTTGCACTGCCTTTGGTGGCAAGCCACTTCCACTGCAAGCACCAGAAGCAATCGTTGTAGAGCTAGTTACAAACGGATAAGTCCCGTGGTCAATATCTAGCATACTGCCTTGTGCGCCCTCAAGCAAAATCTTTTGCCCATTTTTTTGCGCTTGCCAAAGCATACTTGCAGTATCAGCGATAAATGGCAAAATCTTATGCGCGGTGTGCTTTAGTAGCTTCATAATGGATTTTGTCTGTCTATCCTCCAAATCTTTGCGTTCCAAAATGCGCGACTCTAGCGCGTCCAAATCGTGCAAATCACACATTCTAATGCCGATTCTGCCGACTTTGTCGCAGTAGGTGGGTCCTATGCCTTTGCCTGTCGTGCCTATGGCGGTTTTGGACTCTGCTTCGCTCATAATGTCGCGCTCTTGATGAAAAGGCAAAATCAAATGCGCTCTATCAGAGATAAACAATCTCCCTTGCAAATCGCCAAATTGCTCTATCTCATCTAGCAGTGCTTGCAAGTCGATAACCACGCCATTGCCGATGATATTTTTGCAATGCGGAGTAATCACGCCTGATGGGATTAGGTGCAGGGCGTATTTTTTCTCGCCCACGACAATAGTGTGTCCAGCATTGTGCCCGCCTTGATAGCGCACGACAAAGTCATAATCTTTTGCGAGGGCATCGACTATTTTGCCTTTGCCTTCATCGCCCCATTGGATTCCTACGATTAAATCTGCCATTTACTCTCCTTAAGAAAATTCACCTTTGGGTATTCATTTGTGCAATCCTTTTGCCCTGCTTCACTGCGGCGTATGTCTAATACGCCTAATTCGCAGGACAAAACGATTACACAAAGCAACACCGCGTAAGGCTAGAATTTAGATTTTATTTAGTTTATGTTTTTGCCATTGTAAAAGGTTTGGGCTTTGTTTCAAGGTAAAAATCTAGCAACCACAAAACCCTAGCTAGTTTTAATTGCCTTTTAGGATTTTAGCTATGACATTGTCTTCATAGATTCCTACACCTCCGCAAAGGCAATCTTGGATTTTATACTTCCCTCCCAAAAACAGAATACTATTTTGTGAAAACCCCTTATACACAATGTCATCATAATACGCTACCATTGTGCGCTCTAGCGGGGAAATAAGCGTGCGAGGATACTCACAAGACTTCGCTTTATCAAGCAATCTTTCACACTCTAGCTTCAAAAACATCGGTGCATTTGCCGTGTAGCTTGCCAAATCCTCTATGCTAGAAATGCGCACAACATCTTGCATAAAAGGAGCTTTTTTGACAATCTCTTCTAGGCAAAGTGAGCTAAAAGATTCTAGGCTTTGCTCCATTTCTGCAAGGCATAGCTGCAAGATTTTAGTGTTGCTTATTTGCAAGTGGGATTGTAGCGAGAATTTATCCAAAATCTGCAAACACAGCCCGATAACTTGCGTGAAATTGCTAGGATTTAGGCACTCTGCGCCGATTTGGTAAATCTCATTTGTAGGGTAGCTAAACACAGGCTGGATATAAAACCATTTTTGGTGGTTTATCGCTCTGCCTAGCCGTTTGGTAAGGATTCTTATCGTGTCAATCGTAGAATCATAGCGCAAAGAAATTTGATGATTGTTTTGGCTATTTAGGCGGATAATGCGCCTATCGCCGATATTTTGCTGATGTTCAAAGTAAGAAAAATAAGGCGTAACGATTTCCTCAAATCCGTTGTTGCTAAACACTTCGCAAGCATAAGATTCTAGCTCACGCTTGATTCGCGCTGACTTGCCAAAGTAGAGTTTTGTGCCCTCTGGGATTTCGTGCTCAAAAATCACTTGTCTTTCCTTTTTTGTATTTTGCTTTGTATATTTTGCTTTTGTGTAGTTGAAAATGGCGATAAAAATGGTGCGTAGATTTTATCACAAGGCATAAAAACTACTAGCACACAATCAAAACATAAAACACCAAACTAACACAAGCCAAAAACTATATAAATAGTGAATTTACACTTTCGTTGTGGTAGATTCTCCTTACCACTTCTGCAAATAGTGGTGCGACATTTAGGCTTGTGATTTTATCACATTTTTTTGCCAAAGGTATGGAATTGCTAACGACTACTTCATCTAGCTCGCTTTGCTCTATGCGCTCTATTGCTCCACCACTCAAAATAGGGTGTGTGCCAAGTGCTATGACTGAAACCGCCCCTTTTTCTTTGAGTGCTTTTGCTGCCTTACACATAGTCCCTGCGGTGTCTATCATATCATCGACTAATATGACATTTTTGCCCTCTACATCGCCTATGATATTCATCACTTCACTTTCATTAGCCCTCTCCCTGCGCTTATCTACTATGACTAACTCACAGCCTAGTCGCTTGGCAAAGTAGCGTGCTCTAGGCACACCACCGACATCTGGACTAGCGATGATTGGGTTTTCAAACCTTTTGCCTCGCACATAGTCATAAAACGCGATTGAGCCGTAGAGATTGTCCACAGGAATGTCAAAAAATCCTTGAATCTGCCCCGCGTGCAAATCCATAGTGATGACTCTATCAATGCCTGCTGTTTGCATAAGATTTGCTACGAGCTTGGCAGTGATAGGCACTCTTGGGGCGGCTTTTCTATCTTGTCTGGCATAGCCAAAGTAAGGAATCACTGCGGTAATAGAGCTAGCCGAGCTTCGCTTAAAGGCATCGCTCATTATTAGCAATTCCATAAGGTTGTCATTTGTCGGTGGGCAAGTAGGCTGAATGATAAACACATCTTTGCCACGCACAGATTCATTTATCTGCACGCTTATTTCGCCATCACTAAAGCGATTTATACTGATTGATGAAAGCATCACATCAAGGTGCTTGGCAAACTCTGTGCTAAACTCCGCGTGGGCATTGCCACTAAAAATCTTAAAACCGCGCATTTTGCTTAAGCCTTTTGAAGTAGGGTAGGGAATCAAAATCTAAAAAAATCCAAAAAATTAAGCCCTAATTATAGGAAAAATTTGACTAAAATTTTATGTCTTTTTGGCAAATTTGTGAATTTTTGGCGACTTTTTGGCTACAATGCAAAAACTTCGGCAAAAACTCTAGCGATAACTTTAGAGTATAAAAGACTTCAAAGACTAGGGCTTAAAGATTTTGGTAGCGTTTGCAAAGAGAATCATTAAAATAGAATTATTTAGGGTAAAAAATGGATGAGAATTTTTTGATATGTCTTTTGCTTTTGGCTTGCGCTTTTGTGCTTGGCTCAAAGCATTTTGATGACCACCGCTAAAAAAGCAAAAATTAGGGCAGTCTTAAGGGGAGAGTATAGCGATTATGTATCACACAGATAAAATGCTTTTTGACAAAATGCTTTTGTGTGGCAAGCTAAAGCGCGGTGCGGTGTTTATCGCGGATTCTCATTATCGTGGCGGTGGGGATTGTGGGGGGGGTTTATCTAGCCTAGACTTTGCGGCAAAATCTAACATAGAATCTAGCTCCAAAAATAGCGTAGAATCCGCACTTGATTTAAAAAAAGACACCAAAAAAATAGATACCAAAGCAAGCACGGATTTGCACTTGCTAGAAGTGCTAGATTCTTTTATTTCTTTGCCACCGCACGATTTGCCGCCTCAAGTGTTTTTGATGGGTGATATTGCGGATTTGTTTATCGGGCATATTCCTAGCTCACTTCGCTCCAATCGTATTTTGGTTGAAAAAATAAACGCCCTTAGCCAAAAATGTGAGGTGTTTTATTTCGAGGGAAATCACGATTTTGGCATTGATTCTAGTATTTTGCCAAATGTGAAAATCTATCCGCGTTTTTTGCAACCTGCTTTGTTTGACTTTGATGGGCAAATCTACGCGCTTGCACACGGCGATATTTTCATCGGCAATAGCTATGAAATCTACATAAAAGCGATGAATTCCGCGCTGACTTTAAGCGCGCTAAAGCTACTTGACATTTGTAGCTTTGGGAAAATCTATGACTTTGCAAATGCCAAAGTAAATGTCAAGAAAATTCATCATTTAGAATTTTCAAAAGATAGCTTTTGCTCTTTTGCAAAAAGGCGCGTTGAATGCTATGTAAATGCTATTGCAAAATCTAGCAAGATTTGCGTTGGCAAGAGTGAGGGCACTAGCCAAAAAATCCGAATACGCGGGATTATAGAGGGACATTTTCACATAGGGCAAAAAATTAGCCAAAGTTTTGGGAAATTTGGCGATATTGAATATATTTCTTTACCCTCTTTTTATTGTCAAAGAGAGATTTTTACGCTTTTGTAGCGATTGGGCTATAAACATTTGGCAAAAACTTGGTAAAATTTTGGACAAGAATTTTACTTAAAATATCTTGGAGAAAGCACAATGGCAAACACAATCAGCGCGACACAATTAGAAGCGTTTAATGAAATCGCACTTTTGGATTTTAGAATCTTTGAGGAGAGGGAGGGGCAAAGATATGAGGGGATTTATGGTATAAATGTCGCAAAAGTGCAGTCTGTAATGGAGCGTCCAACAGAGATTTTTGATGCACCGGGTAGCCCTGATTATGTGCTTGGGCTGTTTGATTTGCGTGGTGTGATTATCCCTGTGGTGGATTTGTCAAAATGGCTTAATATCAAGCCAGCTAGCGAAATCCCTGCAAATTGGTGCATTTCTTGTAGAAATTCTGCCATAACTGCTTCTACGGAGTCAAAATGCCAAAAAATCATCATCACAGAATTTAACAACATACAGATAGGATTCATCGTAGATGCTGTCAAACTTATCCGCCGTATAAATTGGCGCAATGTCGAGCCAGCACACTTCAGTATCTCTAGCACCGCAGAGCGCGGGCGCGTAACGGGAACTACGCGCATAGAGGACGGATACACGCTTTTGATTTTGGATTTGGAGAGTATCATTGATGAGCTAGATTTCTATGAGCGCAAAGCTGATGACATTATCGAGATAATGGAAGACCAAGAGAAATTTAGCGGAATTGCGCTTGTGCTAGATGATAGTAGTGTGGCTAGAAAGCGCGTAGTGCAAAACCTAAAAGCTATGGGATTTGACATAGTCGAAGCCATTGACGGAGAGGACGGCAAAGAAAAAATCGAGCTACTCTTTAGGCAGTATGGCAATAGCCTAAATGAACATCTAAAAATCATTGTCTCTGATATAGAAATGCCAAAGGTTGATGGATTTCACTTCGCTAATATCGTAAAAAACGATACGAGATTTTCTAAAATCCCTATCGTGTTTAACTCCTCTATTTGCGACCAAAATACTATGGAAAAGGGCAATATCGTAGGGGCTGATGGCTATATAGTGAAGTTTGAGCCAGAGCATTTCTATGAGGAGATAAAAAAGGTGCTATCTCCTTAAAGGGATTTTGTTGAAAGGATTTTGCTTTGTAAATCTTTGCAAAAGGTTTTAAAATAGCAAAAAAATCGTGGGATAAAAACGATTATAAAGAAACCTTGAAAATGAGAAGCTACTAAGCATCAAGTAGCAAAAGCAAAAAAGGCAAGCAAAGGCAAATCTTAAATAATGAGTTGTAAGCCTTTTATCGTAGTTTTTATCGTAGTTTATGTAGGTTTTTATTTTTTTTTGGTAGAATACGCCAAACCAAGCCAAGTAACAAAGGCTAAACCCAATAGAAGCCAAACCCAAACAAAGTGAGGTATAGTATGGATGATATGCAAGAGATAATGGAAGACTTCCTAATCGAAGCCTTTGAAATGGTAGAACAGCTCGACCAAGACCTTGTGGAACTAGAATCAAATCCAGAGGATTTAGAGCTACTAAATCGTATTTTCCGTGTAGCGCACACGATAAAAGGCTCTAGCTCGTTTTTGAATTTTGACATTCTTACCAAGCTTACTCACAATATGGAAGATGTCCTAAACAAAGCAAGGCGCGGGGAGTTAAAGATTACCCCTGATGTGATGGATGTGGTGCTTGTCTCTATTGATATGATGAAAGCCCTCTTGCAAGCGATACGAGACTCGGGCACAGATGCAAATGCAGGGATTGACATCACTGATATTGTCAAAAAGCTCCAAGCTATCTCACAAGGTGGAGCAGCCCCAGAGGGTGGCGAAGCTGCTGCAGCTCCTGCACCCACACCAGCTACTGAGTCTACACCACCAGCAAGCGCAGAATCTGCACAGCCAGCAGCTCCAGCAGCTGATGCGAGTAATCCACTTGCCGATGAGCCAGATAAAGACTACTCTAATATGAGTAGCGAGGAAGTCGAAGCAGAAATCGCTAGACTTCTACAAAAACGCCAAGAAGCAGACAAACAGCTTCGAGCGCAAAAACGCGCTAGCGGACAAACCGAGCAAGTCCAAGCACCAACAGCCCCAGCTGCTAGTGCCACAGCACCTAAGCCAGCCGCTCCAGCTACGCCAGCCGCGACAAAACCAGCCGCTACACCCAAGCCTGCAGCAAAACCAGCTGCCGCAGCAGCAAAAACAGAAGCCAAAAGCGTAGCGACAAATGTCGAGCAAACCGTTCGCGTAGATGTCCGCAGGCTTGACTTGCTTATGAACTTGCTAGGCGAGCTTGTGCTTGGCAAAAATAGACTTATCAAAATCTATGGCGATGTCGAGGAGAGATATGACGGAGAGAAATTTTTAGAAGAGCTAAACCAAGTCGTATCCTCTATTTCTAGTGTAACTACGGATTTGCAACTAGCTGTGATGAAAACAAGAATGCAGCCCGTAGGCAAAGTGTTTAACAAATTCCCAAGAATGGTTAGAGATTTATCGCGTGATTTGAAGAAAAACATTGAGCTAGTCATCACAGGGGAAGAAACCGAGCTAGATAAATCTGTCGTAGAGGAGATAGGCGACCCGCTTATTCACATTATCCGCAACTCTTGCGACCACGGCGTAGAATCTCCAGAGGATAGAAAAGCAGCAGGCAAGCCAGAGCAGGGTAGAGTGGATTTGAAAGCCTACAATGAGGGCAATCATATCGTAATCGAAGTAGTCGATGACGGTAAAGGGCTAGATGTCGATGTGCTAAAGCAAAAGGCTATCGAAAAAGGCGTGATAAGCGAAAAAGAAGCCGACACGATGAGCGACAAAGAAGCGTTTAATATCATCTTTAAACCCGGATTTTCTACTGCCAAAGTCGTATCTAATGTATCAGGTCGTGGCGTGGGAATGGATGTGGTAAAAACCAATGTCGAAAAGCTAAATGGTATCATAGAGATTGATTCTGAAAAGGGCGTGGGCTCGGCTTTCAAGCTAAAGATTCCACTTACCCTTGCGATTTTGCAAGCACTGCTGGTAGGGGCGCAAGAGGAATACTATGCTATACCGCTATCATCTGTCAAAGAGACAGTGCGAATCACCCAAGATGAAATCTATACCGTAGATGGCAAGAGCGTGCTAAGATTGCGCGATGAGGTGCTTTCTCTCGTGCGCTTGACAGATATTTTTGGTGTGGATTCTGTGCTAGAGTCGCCAAATGAAGTCTATGTCGTAATCATCGCACTTGCCGAGCAAAAAATCGGCGTGATTGTGGATTATCTAATCGGGCAAGAGGAAGTGGTCATCAAGTCTTTGGGCTACTATCTAAAAAGCACGCAAGGCATAGCAGGAGCGACTGTGCGGGGAGATGGGCGTATCACGCTGATTGTCGATGTGGCTGCGATGATGGATATGGCAAAAGATGTCAAAGTAAATATCACAAGCAAAACAGAAGAAAGTCAGCAATCAAGGGTGAAAAACTCGCCATCTGACTACATAGTCCTAGCTATTGATGATAGCAACACCGATAGAGCGATAATGAAAAAATGCCTAAAGACTTTGGGTGTAACTGTGCTAGAAGCAAGCAATGGCTTGGAGGGACTAGAGATTGTCAAAAACAATGAAAAAGCCCTAGACGCCGTGCTTGTAGATATAGAGATGCCAAAAATGGACGGCTATACTTTCGCTAGCGAAGTGCGCAAGTATAATAAGTTTAAAAACTTGCCACTTATTGCCGTTACAAGTAGGACTAGCAAGACCGATAGAATGCGTGGCGTAGAATCAGGTATGACAGAATACATAACCAAGCCCTACACACCAGACTATCTAGTCAATGTCGTAAAACGCAATATCCACCTTGAAACGACAGGAGAATAAAATGAGCGACAATATAAAAGAAGTCCTAGAAAAGCAAATAAGCTCGGTAAGCATAGGCGATAGCAACAACGCCGAGCCAGAGGAAGTCCTACAAGTCATCGGCTTTGTCGTGGGAAATGAGGAATTTGCCGTGCCCATTCTCAATGTCAAAGAAATCATCAAACCCACAGAATTTACGCGCGTGCCGGGCACGCCAAACTATGTGCTAGGTGTGTTTAATATGCGCGGAAATGTCTATCCGCTTATCGACTTGCGACTAAAGTTTGGGCTACCAGCGATAAAGCAGGACAAAGACACGCGCTATCTCATCGTGCAGAGAAATGATGATTTTGCAGGATTTGTCATCGACAAGCTCACTGCGGCTATCACGCTATCACGCTCCGAAATCGACCCTGTGCCAGAGACTTTGGTAAATTCTCAAGGTGGAATGATAGACGGAGTAGGCAAGCGAGAAGACAGGCTTATCACTATCCTAAAGGTAGATGTGCTACTAAAAAAGGATTTTTAGATTTTGCTAGGCTTGGAGGGGTTGGCGTAGCAAAAATTTAGTTTTTTTTAATTATCAAAATCCTATAATTCATATATTCTCGCAAAAGATTTTTTATCCTCAGCGCAGATGATTGTGCAGATAAAATCATTTTCACATAAGCCTTGCCCAATGAAGCAACAATGCAAAAATACCGCAAAATAACATAAACTAGAAAAAATCCATACAAAAAAACTACACAAAAACATATAACAAGATTCTTGCAAAAACCCAAACACTATACATAGTCAAAATCAAAAATAAAATCCCTACAAAAACCAAAACAAGGCTTTAAAACTTGAAAACACCTACAAAAAATGCAAAAGAGACAAAAATCACAAAAAATCAAAAATGCACAAAAGACAACACTGCCACCAGAATCATCATAATCCTAAAAAATCTTTATGACGGAGCGGTTATCAGTGTTGAGGAGCTAGCTAGTGAGTTTAGCACTTCTGTTCGCACTATTCAGCGAGATTTGCAAACTATCGCTAGACATCTCCCGCTTCAGCACCAAGGCGGAGTTTATGAGATAGACG